>CAZDDA010000036.1:0-12691 GCA_964504085.1 uncultured Thermotogae bacterium
AGATCCCGCAGATCCGCGAGGCGATGTGCGGCACGTCGTCGTAGTGTCGGCCGCGAAGTATCGCCTCGAAAAAGCGCGGTGACTCCGGGACCTCCCAGCGAAGCTGTTCGATCTTGCCATCGTTGGTGTTCAGGATAATGTTTCCGTGGCCTTCGACGCGGGTGACGTGATGGACGTCGATGTGGACAGAGCTCACTTGTTGGCCTCCGTGGTGCACGTGTTGTAGATCTTGAACTTTTCGAGCACTTCTTCCACCGAAAGACCGTACTTTTCGAGGACGTCTTTTTGTGCGTCGAGGTTGGGATCATCGACCAGCCCGCGACAGCCCCAGCAGTGCCGGCCGGCCGTGACGCAAATCGCGTTGCAGCCGGCGCGAGTGACCGGGCCAAGACAGGTCCTTCCCAGTTCGAACACGCAGATGTTCCCCGCCATCTTGCACTCAACGCAGACCGGGCAGTTGGGAAGCTCGGGCGTCTTTCCGAGCAGAAGCTCCTTGACGATCCGCAGAAGCTCGGCGGTGTTGATCGGACAGCCGGGGACAATGTAGTCGACTGGGATCACCGCGTCGATCGGCCGAGTGGGGATGGTGTCGTAGTCCTCGGCACGCTCTTCGTAGACGATTTCCAGGGCCTCGTCCATCGCGAGGTGATTCTTCAGGCAGTTGACCCCGCCGATGTGGGCGCAGGCGCCCAGCGCGATCACAATCTTGGCGCGCTCTCGGATTTTTTTGAGTCGAGGAATCTCCGATTTGCGGGTGATGCTTCCCTCCACGAACGCGATGTCGTAGCTATCGGCCTTTTCGGAGGCAACTTCCCGGAACTCAACGATATCAACTGCATTTAAGAGATCTACGAGTGCCTCGCCCTCGATGTTGAGCGTGTCGAGCTGACAGCCCTCACAGCAGGTGAAATCGAAGAACGCGACCTTCGGCTTGCTCACACCGCCTCCCTCAAATTTCGCAGTTGCGCCAGCGTGAACACCGGGCCTTCCTGGCAGACATAGACTCCGTTGATCTGGCAGTGTCCGCACTTGCCGACCCCACACTTCATCCTCCGTTCCAGCGACAGGACGATCTGCTCGTCGGCCAGGCCCTTTTTCTTCAACTCGCCGATGACGAAGCGGTACATAATCGGCGGACCGACGACCGCCGCCATCGTCTTGGCCGGACTGATTTCGATCCCAGGAATGAGAGTGGTGATCACGCCGACGTTCCCGTTCCACAACTCATCGCCGCGGTCGACCGTCTCCAGGAACTCGACGTCGGGGTTCTCCCGCCACTGGGAAAGCTCCTCGGTGAACATCCGTTCCTTGGGCGATCGCGCGCCGAACAGGAGAACGACTCGGCCGAAGCAGTCGCGGCGATCGAGCACGTACTGCACCAACGAACGCAGCGGGAACAGGCCGATCCCGCCAGCGATGAGGAGCAGATCCTTCCACTCCAACGATTCGATCGGAAAGCCGTTTCCGAATGGGCCTCGGATTCCAACCAGCGCGCCTTCCTTCAACCCGTGCAGCGCACGGGTGACGTTTCCCACGTTTCGGATCGCCAGCTCGAAGCTGCCGTCTCGCGTCGGAGACGACGAGATCGAGATCGGCGCCTCGCCGATTCCCGCCATCGACACCTCGACGAACTGGCCCGGCCGATGGCCGAGGCTCTTGCCATTGGCAAACTGGAGCTCGAACACCTTCTCGTTTGCGGCCAGCGACTCCACTCGCACCAGTTTCGCCGGCTGCGGCGCGTACAGATCCGGCTGCGGCGTCACCTTGCCGATCAGCCGGCGTGCCGCCTCCGCCTTGGCGTGCTGCGCGATGGTGTTGAACGCCTCCACCGGGCTGGCGATCTCCGGCAGGCAGGCGCTGATGCAGCGGCCGCAGCCGACGCAGCCGACCATGCCGTAGCGTTCCAGCACGTACTTCCCTTTTCGGAAGATGCGGTGTCTGAATCGTGCCGCCTTGCCGTGGCGGAAGTTCTCTCCACCGGCCACCTTGGCAAAATCGGTGAGCATGCACCCGTCCCAATGCCGCACGCGCACCGCGCCTTTGAGATCGAGCGACACCTCGTCTTTCACGTCGAAGCAGAAGCAGGTCGGACAGACCATGATGCACGAGCCGCAGCTGAGGCAATTCTCGCTTTTCTCTTCCCAGTACGGATCGTCGTAGTGATCTTCCAGCAGCTTGGGCATCCGCTCCCTGGCAACCTCCAGGCTGAGTTGATAGTCCTCCACCGCCGCGTCCCGCAGTGTCTTTTGTGTCGCGATCTCGTAGTCGGTCGGCTCCTTTACCTCGGTGTATTCGGCCAGAAGCTGCGCCCCGCGCTCCGAGCCGGTCATCACCATCACCGCGCTTCCGATGTCGGTGAAAAGCAGGTCAAAGCCGGTTTCGGTCTGGTGGCACCCCATGCTTGAAGCGAACGAATTCGGAGACGGATGGAGGCAGTCGACCCCGATGATTAAGGTGTTCTGGCGGCGCGTGATGTAGTGCGGGTCCGGATGCGCGGTCATGAACACCTCATCGAGCAGCTCGATCGCCTTGATGTCGTATGGATGCACCCCGAACAGCACCCGCGGCGATTCGTCGAGGACCGGCACCGCACCTGGAGCATCGCCCAGCTTCAAGGTGAGCAGGGTCTCCCTCGGCGGCCTGAGGAAGTTCACTGGCGGATGGACCGTGACATCGTAGTTCAGGTGAAGCTCCTCGAACCGCTTGATCTTATCGAACACGAACTTACCTTGCTTGACCTTGGGTCCGATGACCTCCGCGCTGGCGGCGAGCCCCTCGTACAGCGATCGCAGATCCTCCTTGTCTATCGCGAAGGTCTCTCTCACCGCGATTGCTTCGGCGACCGGCGCCTCGGTGATCGGTCTTTCCACCGTCGTCACCGTTGCCTCCGGCGGGATGGCGGCGAGGGTGTCATCGATCAGCCGTTCGAGATGATCCGGCGCGAACGGCTTGAGCACATAGTCGACCGCGCCCAAGCGTCTCGCCTCCTGGGCGGTTTCCGAGGACGGGTACGCCGTGATCACGATCGACTTGATCCACGGCCTCTCCGCCTTGATCGCTTCCAGGACTGCCAGGCCCGTCTTTCCGGGCAGCCTCAGATCGACCACCAGGACGCTGAAGTCCTGCGTCCTGACCATCTCCAGGGCCTGTTCGCCGGTCTCCGCTGTGGCGACCCTGTAGCCGGCCTCGGTGAGCCAATCGCGGATCGACTCCCGCACAATCGGCTCGTCGTCCACAACCAGAACCGTATGCTCTGGCATTGCTCAGGCCTCCTTATTCCCGCTTGAAGCTTCGGAAAGCGCCTTCTTGACGAGCTTTTCCAGCTTGTCCGGCGCGATCGGCTTGATTATGTATTGAAGCGCGCCCAGCCTCATCGCCTCGTCCCGCATCTGCGGCGACGCGTACGCCGTGATCACGATCGCCTTGACATCCGGCTTCATTTCCTTCATCTCTTCCAGCACGCGGATCCCCGTCTTTCCCGGAAGCCGCACATCGAGGATGACGAGATCGATCGCCAGGGTTTTGAGAATCTCCAGCCCCTCTTCACCGGTCTTCGCAGTTTGAACCTCGTAGCCGGCATCGACGAGCCAATCGCGGATCGACTCCCGCACGATCGGCTCATCATCGACGATCAGAATCGGCGTTTTAGTCATGAGCAATCCTAGTTGTTTCCCACTTCATCTTTCAAATGCATCAGAATGGCGGAGCTTTTCAATGTGAAATCTCGGAGAGAATGAAACACGCGTCCCGGGGAGACTACCGCTTTCTGTTCAGTGCAATCAAAAACCCTCAAGTCGCCCCCAGTGGCTCAAAGATTGTCGCCGAATCCTAAACAGCCCCTCCAGCAAAATCAAGCCAATTTTCTCGTACGAAAACGCGCGCGCATCAGCGATTGAACCGACCAACGACAGAAAACCCCTTTCTCCAGGCATATCCGGTGCCTTCATCTCTTCGAGGATGAAAATCGCGAAGTGTCAAATGCAAAACAGCGAGGTGGCAAATGAGAAGATACGCCCGTTCAGTGATTCAGCGGTGGAAGTATCTATTCGTCACTTCAAGAGAGCCGTTTTGCGAAACCTTGAGTCGGGTAGAGCCTAAATGAGGTCATGAGGTCTTCATGTCAGTTTCGCAGCCAGGAGAAAAGCCCTGAAGCCAGCCATGGCAAGCTTCTAAATTCGTGATCACGAGATGGCGGTTCCATTCCTTTCCCAATTCCCATATGCAGCCGCGGATGGAGTTCTTCGCAGAACTCGATGGCGATGCTTCGGGGATAGGCGAAGAGGACATCAACGCGTGGCTCTCGGAACAGCCAGCGTGGAGTCTCTCTATGAGACATGGCACAAGCCTGTCTGCGATCTACTCAACCGACTACGGCGGGTTGGGAATTCCGCACAATGGCGGCAGGAAAATCACAGGCAAATTCCAGAATCTTGCCAAACAGTCTTTTTGTGCTCGCGAATCACTGGCTGCAAGGAGTCGCCAAACTACCCAAACTTCCACTGAGAAATCGCTTCTTTGTTACCCTGAGCATTGCCAAACCGCAGTTAAGTGATTACCGTTTAGAAAGACTATTGCAGCTGTGAATGTAGCTAGATCTTTGAGGCCAACAACGAAGGAGGAACGAAAGATGGCGGATTGCATCAACACGAAGGCGAATCTGGATTGTTGCAACTGCACGTATCCGGGGTGTCCGCGGAAGGGGAGGTGCTGCGAGTGCTTGCAGTATCACCTCGCGCAGAAGGAGCTTCCGGGCTGCTGCTTCCCGGATGAGGTGGAGCGGACCTACGATCGCTCGTTTGCCCGCTTCGCGAAACTTCACGGCGGATGAAGAATCGCCAGGTCGCGCGGATCCTCTACGAGATCGCCGAGCTGCTCGATCTCGAGGGTGTGCAGTTCAAACCGCGCGCCTACCGCCGCGCGGCCCAGGCGGTGGAGTCCTGCTCTACTGCGATTGAGGAGCTCGCCGCGGAGGGGAGACTCTCCGAGCTGTCGGGTGTGGGCCAGGCGATCGCCAAGAAGATCGAAGAGATTGTGCAGACCGGCAAACTGGCCTACCACGAGGAGTTGAAAGAGAAGCTCCCGGTCGATTTGTTCGCCCTGACACAGGTGGACGGCATGGGGTCGAAGACGGCCAAGCTCCTGTACGAGGAGCTCGGGGTTCGCAGCCTCGATGATCTGGAAGCCGTGGCCCGCGAGGGCAAAATCCGCGACATCAAGGGCCTGGGAGAAAAGACGGAGGACAAGATCCTCCGCGGCCTGTCCGAGGCACGCGGGGTGGAGAAGCGTGAGTTGCTCGGCTACGCGCTCCCCCTGGCGAGGGACCTGTGTGACCGACTGATGGAGACGGGTCTGTTCGCGCGGCTCGAACCGGCGGGCTCGCTTCGTCGCGGACGGGAGACGATCGGCGA
The DNA here is from genome assembly GCA_964504085.1 of uncultured Thermotogae bacterium. Taxonomy (GTDB): domain Bacteria; phylum Bipolaricaulota; class Bipolaricaulia; order UBA7950; family UBA9294; genus CAZDDA01. The sequence goes on from CAZDDA010000036.1 coordinate 5,409, forward strand.
TCTCGACGTCCTCGCAGTCTCCGCGAAGCCACAGGAGGGGGCACAGGCGTTCTCGTCGCTTCCCGGCGTGGAGGAGGTCCTCGCCCAGGGGCCGAAGAAGTCCTCGGTGCGGCTTTCCGGCGGGTTTCAGGTGGACCTTCGCATCGTGCCGGAGGAGTCGTTTGGCGCGGCGCTTCAATACTTTACGGGATCAAAGAGCCACAATATCCGCCTGCGCGAGCGCGCGGTGGCTCGTGGCTACAAGCTGAACGAGTACGGCCTGTTCGACGAGAAGAACAAACCGCTGGCCGGAGAGTCGGAAGAGGGGATCTATGTGGCACTCGAACTGGCCTACATCCCTGCGGAGCTGCGGGAAGACGAGGGCGAGATTCTTGCCGCCGAGCGCGGGACGCTGCCCGACCTCCTCTCGGTGCAACAGATCCGCTCCGATCTGCACATTCACACCGACTGGTCGGACGGCAAGGCGAGCCTGGAAAAGATGGCCCAGGCTGCACGGGCACGCGGGCTTTCCGCCATCGCGATCACCGATCATTTTCGGTTCTCTCAGGCGATCGGTGGGCTGTCGGGCGACGATCTCAGGCGCCAGATCGACGAGATCGCCCGGATCAATGCAGAGCTCAGAGAGCTTCGCCTGCTCGCCGGTGTGGAGGCAAACATCGCCCGCGACGGCTCGATCGATGTGCCGAACAGGCTTCTCAAGCTGCTCGATTTTGTCATCGTTGCGGTGCACTCGCACTTTCGCCTGTCAAGAGAGGAGATGACCAAGCGCCTCATCAAAGCGGTGGAGACGGAAGGCGTCCACCTTCTTGCCCATCCCACCGGCCGCAAGATCGGCGAGCGTCCGGCGTACGAAGCGGACTGGCAAGCCGTGTTTGACCACGCTGCTAAGGCGGGCACGGCGCTGGAGATCAACGCCAACCCGATCCGTCTCGATCTGCGCGCCGAGCACGTCCGTCAGGCGATCGACGCCGGTGCCAAGCTGGCGATTGGTACCGACGCGCACGCCCCCGAGCACTTCGACTTCGCGGAATTTGGCCTACTCACTGCACGACGTGGGTGGGCGCAAGGCAAGGACGTCCTCAACATCCTGTCGGCGGACGCATTGCTCAAGAGGTTAGCCTGACCTTATCTCCTTCTAAGTTCTTTGATGATTTGTCTTGCTTTTTCGGCGAGCATGAACAGCTCGCCGGAGCAGGCGATCATCCTGAAACCACGCTCGATCCATCGCTTCCCGGCATCAGCATCTGCTGCGAATGCTCCGGGAACGACACTGTGCGCGCGGCAGCGGTCCAAGATGAGCTCGATCGCCGCATCGAACTGCTTGGTGTTCTGGTTTCCCGGCGTTCCCAGGCTGACCGAGAGATCGAGCGGGCCGACGAAGGCGACGTCGAGCCTGCCGGGACTCAGGATGTCATCGAGGTTCTCCAGAGCCTGCTTGGTCTCGATCTGACCGACGAGCAACACGTTCTCGTTTGCGTCCCGCAAGTACGAGGCCGGATCCGGAGTCCGGTAGTCCGTGTGTGCGTTTCCCAGGCACGTCCCCCTCTCGCCTTCCGGGGGATACTTGGCGAGCCTGTACAGTTCATCTACGTCCTTGTGGTCGCGGATCATCGGGGCCACGATGCCATCTGCTCCGGCCTCGAGCAGCCTGAGGACGTTCGTGCGGGTGATCTCGGGGACGCGGGCCAGCGGCGCGATGCCGCAGGCCCGGGCGGAGGCGATCAACGCCGCGGCCGATTCGATCGTGTGGGTTCCGTGCTCCGTATCGATGACGATGAAGTCGAATCCGGTGCTGGCGAGGATTCTTGGAACGGCTGGCTTGGCGAGCTCGAATAGAAAGGTTCCGATGACGACTTGGCCGTCGGTGAGTGCATTCTTAAGCTTGGTTGACAAAACTTTTTACCACCTTTCGCTTTTGCTGCGGTTTGTGTTGGCCTCTTGGCAGTCATGCCGACAGTCGCGGTTCCACGACCTCATCCCTCGTGCTGGCGAAGGGGTTGCCTCCGATGTGAAGCAGCGGCCGTGCTCGATCCAGCTTCTGATGTGTTGGATATTGTCCGTCATTCCTCAGCGCCAGGCTAACACAAACGCGAACCAGCGGGCCAATCGACGTCGATTCTCCGATTTTCGGCACGGGTTCGACGGATTGCGCGGTTTGCGGTACGATAGTCTGCTGCTTGTACGCTCATAGTAATAGGGAAGGTGACCACAACAGCCATGCTCCTGGTTGGTGATGTTGGCGCAACGAAGACCGATTTGGCGATTGTCTCACCCGAGGAGGGGGCAAGGGATCCCCTGGCCGAGGCCACCTTTTCCAGTGGGCAGTATGAAGACCTGGAAGCGATCGTAGCGGAGTTTCTCAACGGAGCCGCATTGCGAGTGGACAGGGCCAGCATCGGGCTCGCCGCGCCGGTGGTGGATGAGCGTGCCAAGTTCACCAATCTTCCGTGGAGCGTTACTGCGAAGCATCTGCAGGAGGCGTTTGAGCTTTCGGCGGTCTGGCTGTTGAACGACCTGGAGGCCATTGCCAACGGGGTCCTTTACCTGAGAGACGATGAGCTTTACACGCTGAATGAAGGCGAACCGGAGGCCGGTGGGACCATTGGCGTGATCGCCCCGGGAACCGGTCTTGGTGAAGCCTTTCTGACGTGGGACGCAGGACACTATCGTGCTCACGCTTCTGAGGGCAGCCATGCAGACTTTGCCCCGGCCGACTCCTTTCAGCTGGAGTTGCTGCGTGTCATGTGGAATCGGTTCGATCACGTGAGCGTCGAGCGAATCTGCTCCGGCTTGGGTCTTCCCAACATCTATGCCGCGCTCAGGGCCGAAGGAATCGCTCAGGAGTTGGCCTGGGTGGCCGAACAATTGGCTGTAGCAGATGACCCCACTCCGGTGATTGTCAATGCAGCACTCGATCCGAAGCGTTCCTGTGCGCTTTGCCGGAGAACGCTGGACGTCTTTGTTCGTATTCTCGGGGCAGAGACCGGGACCTTGGCGCTGTAACTCTTTGCCACCGGGGGGGTCTATCTTGCTGGCGGCATCCCCCCTCGCATCCTTCCTGCATTGAGGGGGGGATCATTTTTGGAAGCATTTCGGAACAAAGGACGATACGAGAAGCTTCTTTCGCAAATGCCGGTACACGTCGTCCTCTATCCGAAGGTCGCCCTGTTGGGAGCGGCGCAATACGGCTTGGAAGCGGAGGCAAAGTAGGATGGTATTCTGTACCGAGGAGGTAGTGGTGGTCACCGCTGTGACCGCGCAACAAATGCGACAGGCCGACCGTATAGCGGTAGAGGAATTCGGCCTAGGCATCCTGCAGATGATGGAGGATGCCGGTTGCAGCCTGGTCGTCGCGCCGTTGTTCGGCAGGAACCCCTGGTTGCCTCTGTCCATCGATGGCACAACAGCCCGATCTGGCGATACCATCTGCTCAAACACCGAAGGAGGATCAGACTGATGGCCCAAGACAAATCGTTGCTTGAACAACGTTCGATTAACACGATCCGCTTCCTTGCCGCAGATGCCATTCAGGCGGCCAATTCAGGCCATCCCGGCCTTCCGATGGGGGCGGCGGTCCTGGCGTACGTTCTCTGGACGCGGTATCTGAAACACAATCCGGCCAACCCGGAATGGCCCGACCGGGATCGCTTTGTTCTGTCGGCGGGGCATGGCTCGATGCTCCTCTACGCGCTGCTTCACCTCACCGGCTACGATCTACCCCTGTCTGAGCTACGCCGCTTTCGCCAGTGGGAGAGCCGCACTCCCGGTCATCCCGAGAGCCACGTGACGGCGGGAGTGGAAGTGACGACCGGTCCCCTTGGGCAGGGGCTGTCTCACGCAGTGGGGATGGCCATCGTCGAAGCACACCTGGCAGCGTGCTATAACCGCCCCGACTACACGGTCGTCGATCATTTCACCTACGTGATTGCAAGCGATGGTGATCTGATGGAGGGTGTGGCGGCCGAAGTGTGTGCGTTGGCAGGCCATCTTCGTTTGGGCAAGTTGATTGTGTTGTTCGATGACAACGGCATCTCCCTTGCCGGGTCGACCGCGTTGACCTTCACCGAGGACGTACAGCAGCGCTTCCTGGCTCAGGGCTGGCACGTACAAGCGGTCGAGGATGGGAACGACGCGGCGGCGATCGCGGCGGCGATCGCCTCGGCCAAGGCCGAAACGGCGCGGCCGTCGCTCATCGCGGTGCGAACGATCATCGGCTACGGAGCGCCGAACAAGCAGGGCACATTCAAGGTCCACGGCGCGCCGCTCGGAGCCGACGAGCTCAAGGCGGCAAAAGAGGCACTGGGCTGGCCGAGCGAGCCGGATTTCCTCATCCCTGAGGACGTGCACGCCCATTTCCGTGAGGCGGTTGACAGGGGTCGTCAGGCGGAGGCGGATTGGCAGAAGCGGTTCGGCCGGTACGTCGCGGAGCATTCGGGTCTTGCGTCCGAGCTTGCGCGGCGTGCGGCGGGGGCACTGCCGGAGGGGTGGGATCGGGGCCTTCCCGTGTTTGATGCCGATGAGAAAGGCATCGCCACCCGCAAGGCCTCCGAGGCGGTGATGCAGCGGCTGGCGGCCATTGTCCCTGAGTTGATGGGCGGATCGGCCGATCTCAATCCTTCCACCTACACTTGGTTGAAAGGATTCGGCGATTTCCAATCGCCGGTCACGTCTGCCCAAGGAGTGCAGGGCACGGTGGGTGACAAGTGGTGTTACGCCGGCCGCAACCTCCACTTCGGCATTCGCGAACACGCCATGGGGGCGATTGCCGGTGGAATGGCGCAGCATGGTGGGGCCATCCCCTATACCGCAACGTTCCTAGTTTTCTCCGACTACATGCGCCCGCCGATGCGACTGGCTTCCTTAAGCAACAGTCACGTCGTCTACGTGTTCACCCACGACAGCATCGGGCTCGGTGAGGATGGACCGACCCACCAACCGATCGAACAGCTGATGAGCCTGCGTGCCGTGCCGAATCTGACCGTGATTCGACCAGGCGATGCCAATGAGGTGACGGAGGCGTGGAAGGCCGCCCTGCAGAACGACACCGGACCTACCGTCTTGGTCTTCAGCCGGCAGGCGCTGCCCGTGCTCGATCGGGAACAGTACGCTCCGGCCGAGGGCCTGCACCGGGGCGGATACGTGCTGTGGCAATCCACCGACGGCGTTCCCGAGCTCATCCTGATTGGGACCGGTTCGGAGGTGCACATCGCCCTGGAAGCCGGGAAAAAGCTGGCCGGTGATGGTGTCGATGTGCGTGTGGTGTCCCTTCCCTGCTGGGAGTTGTTTGACCGCCAACCGGCAGATTACCGGGATAGCGTGCTGCCTCCGGCTGTACGAGCGCGCGTGGCGGTGGAAGCCGGAACGAGACTTGGCTGGGAGCACTACGTTGGCTTCGATGGAGCGATCGTTGGGATGGAGGGCTTCGGCGCCAGTGCTCCGGGTGACGTGCTCTATGAAAGATTCGGGATCACAGTGGATGCAGTGCTTGCGGAGGCAAGAAGACTGATCTTCTCCCAGTGAACCTGGCTGTTGCGTGATGGTTGGCAAAGGATAAGGTGGCAGACGGAGAATGAACGGCGAGGTTTCACGACTCAAGCAGCGGGCCGCCGAGGCGGCGGTCGAATTCGTGGAATCGGGGATGGTGGTCGGCCTGGGCCACGGAAGCACTGCTACCTTCGCTCTGCGGCGCATTGCCCAATTGCTTGGCGATGGCCGACTGGCGAACGTCCTCGGCGTGGCCTGTTCGCGGGATGTTGAGCAGCAGGCGCGGCAACTCGGGATCCCTCTGACCACACTGGATCAACATCCCATCGTTGATCTGACCATCGATGGAGCGGATGAGGTCGACCCGCATCTCGATCTGATCAAGGGTGGCGGCGGAGCGCTGTTACGGGAGAAGATCGTTGCTCAGGCCAGCCGCCGTGAGATCATCGTGGTGGACGAATCCAAGCTTTCGCCCGCGTTGGGTACGCACTGTCCGCTGCCAGTGGAGGTGGTTCCTCTGGATTGGCAGTTGCAGGCAGCCTACCTGGAATCCCTCGGGGCGTGGCCGGTTTTGCGCTCGAGGAACGATGAGGTCCCCTTCAAGACCGACCAGGGCAATCTGATCCTGGATTGCCACTTCGGCCCGATCCAGGATCCCGCTGCATTGGCAGGGCAGTTGAACGAACGTGCGGGAATCGTGGAACACGGACTGTTTCTCGGTTTGGCCACGGATGTCATCGTTGCCGGCCCTCGGGGTGTTCGTCGTGTGCAAAGAGGAGAATGCGATGATCGTGATTGAAGCTTCAATACTGTCGGCCGATTTCGCCCGTCTGGGCGAGCAGGCCCGCGAGGCCGAAGCCGCGGGGGTTGACGCCATCCAAATAGACGTGATGGACGGGCGCTTTGTGCCCGACATCACCTTTGGCCCGGGTGTGGTGCGGGCGCTGCGCCGTATAGTGAGTGTGCCGCTCGACGTGCACCTGATGATCGTCGAGCCGCAGCGGCACCTGGAGGCATTCGCAAATGCAGGGGCAGACCGCGTGATCGTGCACCAGGAAACGTGTTCCCATCTTCATCGCGTGCTGCAGGCCATCCGCCGACTCAAGATCGAGGCGGGCGTGTCCGTCAACCCGGGGACGCCGTCGAGCGTTCTCGACGAGGTGCTGGATCTGGCCGACCTGATCCAAGTAATGACGGTCAACCCCGGTTGGGGGGGGCAGTCGTTCATCCACAGTCAACTGGACAAGATCCGTCGGCTTCGCCATACGTTGCAGGAACAGCAGTTGGACATTCCCATCGCCGTGGACGGCGGAATCGACGCTACCACAGCGCCGCTGGTGGTAGAGGCCGGAGCGACGGTGCTGATTGCCGGATCGAGCCTCTACAACGACACGGCGACGGTGGCCGGAAACGTGGCCGCCTTGCGCGCCAGTATTAGGTGAAAAGTGAAGCACCCCGCTCCCGCTTGCAGGCCGGAGAATTTCACTCCTACTCTGTACAACTTGACCTCCACGCTCTCACCTTCTGTCTCCACTTTTGTCTTTGATGCCTGCGTACATTAGCCTATGACGCATGATCGATGAGGGACTTCTTTCAGAAGCGGAAGTGTGCCTTCAGCAGGACGGACGGTTTATTCGCCTGCCGGAGGAAGAGCCGATCGTTTTTGTCGGCGATACGCACGGGGATCTCGCAGCAACGAAACGGGTCTTCGCGCGGTTCCCGGCCCGCGAGCACGTGATCGTGTTTCTCGGCGATTACGTGGATCGCGGCCCGGACTCTGCAGGGAATCTCGACCTTCT
>CAZDDA010000037.1:0-12600 GCA_964504085.1 uncultured Thermotogae bacterium
ACAACCGAGCATTCGGTGAGGCGCTCAAGAACCACTTGTTCGACCAGTACCTGCGGACGCATCGCCAGGCTGAGGAGCTTCTCAAGCAGCACGAGTCGAAGACGCTTGAGTTTAAGTCGACACTGCGGTTGAACCTCCGAGAGGATCGCAAGGATCCGTCTGTCGTGACACAAGCTGTGCTCAAGACGATCGCCGCTTTCCTGAACACGGATGGCGGAGATCTGCTGATCGGCGTGACCGATGATAGGTCGATTGTCGGAATTGAGGCTGATCAGTTCGAGAACGAAGACAAGTTCCTCTTGCACCTCAGCCACGTGATCGGCGCGGCGTTGGGAGATCGCGCTGGAACCTGCGTTGATGCCAAGATGGAGACGGTGCAAGGAAGGACGGTCTGTTTGGTGAGCTGTCGGCGGAGCCCCGAGCCCGTCCGCCTCAAGTGGCGTGAGATCGAAGAGCATGAAGCGGGTGACTTCTACATCCGCAGCGGACCGCAAACCGTCAAGCTGGATCCAGACAGCGCCGCCGAGTACATCAGGACACGCTACGGAAAGAAGTAATGGGCGTGACGAAGCAACTCCGCATCTCCGCCAAGGCCCTCGGGGAACTGGCCCTGCCCGACTTCTGCCCGCGGTGTTTCTGATTGAAGCTGCACTCGGAGGAATTCCGGGGACGTACATCAAGTTCTCTCAAGAGAGCAATTTAAAATAAGGCCCATGCTCCTCGAATTCGAGAGGCACCCATCGCAAACGACGCGCGCTTTCAGAGATGTCTCCCGCATGCCGAGAGGGGTACCGGGTGCGTGGACAGGAGAAGTCCTATGTAGTACGCTTCCTCGCGAGGTGATTGACTATGCCCAATACGTACACGGCGGTGACCAAGCAAGATGGCAACTGGTGGATCGGATGGATCGAGGAAGTCCCCGGTGTCAACTGCCAAGAACGTAGTCGGGAAAAGCTTCTTACCAGCCTGAGGGCGACTCTGTGCGAAGCGCTTGAGTTCAATCGCCAAGATGCGATACGTGCAGCCGAGTCCGGCTACACCGAAGAACTCGTCACTGTATGAGACGTACTCGACTCCTGAAACATCTCCGTACACAGGGATGCGTTTTCATTCGGGAAGGACGCAGCCACTCCTGGTGGGCAAATCCATTGCAGAACAAGCGGTCGTCAGTTCCTCGCCATTCCGAGATCACTGACCAATTGGCGCGGAAGATCTGCAAGGATCTGGGAATCCCGTCCACGAAGTAGCGCCGAACGTAGGCATCCCTGTTACGTGGAATCACGGGAACACAACACTGGTCTCCTTGGCAATGATACTGTGGAATCCCGGGGACGCATACCATGATCACCCAATGAGCAGCCTGGATTAGGGTCTACGTCCCTCGAACCCCTGGAGGAGCAGTGTCTCAATTCCGCATCTCCGCCAAGAGCCTGGGAGCCCTGGCTCTTCCCGAGTTTTGTCCCAGATGCTTCTGGCTGAAGACGCGGGTGAGGCACCTGCCGTTCCAGATCTTCCCAGGCATCTTCAGCTCGATCGATGCGTACACAAAGCGCGTCGTTCACGCGTGTGAACCTTTCATTCTAGATTCCTTTTTCACCGAGTGGTGAAAGAGCTCGCAAGAATGAATTCCGGTGCCGCAACCCATGAATCCTCAAGGAGCAGCCTGAAATGGAGTCAGTGACCCTCGGATTTACGTTTAGTGAGAGTCGCACAGGAGGTTCTGGGGTGAGATCTTCGTTCTTGGCATCCACCGTCAAGAACGATTCGGCGCAGGCAAGGTTGACAAGACGTACACATGATGCTATTGTGTACGTCATGCAAACAAAACTGACGCTGCGAATGGACGAGGCTCTGGTGCGACGCGCCAAGGCGGAGGCCTCCCGTCGGGGCAAGTCGGTCTCCCAGATGGTCGGCGAGTTCGTCGCCTCCTTGGGTTCGCCGAAGAAAGACGAGCAAAAGCTCCCACCGATCACGGCCTCACTCGTCGGCGTGTTGAAGGGGTCTCGCGTCTCTGAGTCGGACTACAAGAGACATCTTCGGGAGAAGCATCTTTGAGAGTGATCATCGATACCAACGTTGTCTTGGACGTCCTGCTCGCCCGCACTCGCTTTGTCGAATCGGCGTCCAGGGTGTTCGCGTTGGTTGAGCAATCCAAGATCGAGGCGTCTCTTTGTGCGACCACTGTGACCACGGTTCACTACCTCCTTACCCAATCACTTTCCCGTGACGAAGGACGTCGAGCTCTCCGCGGACTGCTTGAGCTCTTCGAAATCGCACCGGTCAACCGCCCCGTGCTTGAGGGAGCTCTTCAAAGCAAGATTGCGGACTTCGAGGACGCTGTTGTTGAGCAAGCCGGCCGCTTGGCCGGGGCTGAGGCGATCATCACCCGCAACACGAAGGACTTCCGCCACTCGTCCGTCAAGGCCCTCGATCCCGCCGAACTGCTCTCTGCTGTTGAGGCGTAGTGGCCGGCGAAAGCTTGTGACCGTGTACCGGACTTCAAAAACTGCAAACGCCTCAACAACCTTGCGCTCCTTGCGCGCACGCTGTAATCAGAAACGAAGCGATCCGCTCTTGGCTCCTGTCCTTTGCGTTCGAACGTGACATCAGGCCGTTGCCTTATGAGCAAAAAGGGCGCCAATCGCTCATAACAGCTAACCGCTATGAGCAATTCCGGTCATTGACAGCCGACACTATGAGCGATAAACTGAAGATACGCTCATAAAAAAAGGGGGTGCCATGACGCAGCCGGGCCGGCTCATGCGTTTGCCTGAGGACTACTCGGCGTTCATTCCAGACCCACTGCCACCTGAGTTTGAATGGACGCCGCGTATCGTGCACGCGCTGTCGGACGCCGATCGAGCGATTGGCCGATTGGCGAGCGAGGGCAAACGCCTGCCGAACCCTCATGTGCTTATGCGGCCGTTCGTCGCGCGTGAGGCGGTTTTGTCGAGTCGCATTGAAGGAACTCTGGCTACGTTGGGTGAGTTGCTTGCCGCGGAGGCGGGAGCGGTTGTGGAGCGTAGTCCGGAGGACTTGCGCGAAGTTGCCAACTACGTTGTTGCGCTGGAACACGGCATCCGGAAGTTGTCCGGGGAACCTCTCTCTCTTTGTCTTCTTCAAGAGGTCCACGAGAAGCTGATGAGCGGTGTTCGGGATGAACACGCGAAGCCCGGGAAGATCAGGACTGTGCAGAATTGGATTGGGGTTCCGGGGTCCACGCCCCACACGGCTCGGTATGTCCCACCGCCTCCAGGCCAGTTGGACTCGCTGCTTCGGTCGTTGGAGGAGTTTCTTGAGGGGACCGGCCTTCCCCCGCTTGTCCAGATTGCTCTTGCCCACTACCAGTTCGAGGCGATTCATCCGTTCCTGGATGGCAACGGCCGCGTTGGGCGTCTTCTCATCACGCTGTTTTTGGTCAAGCGAGATATCCTCCCGACGCCGCTTCTGTATCTGAGTGCATTCTTCGAGGCGACTCGGTCGGAGTACTACGCCCTGCTTCGTGCTGTGTCTGAGGATGGGGACTGGGAGAACTGGATTCTCTACTTTGTGAACGGAGTTGCTCGGCAGTCGGAGGACGCTGTGGATCGAGCCGCTCGTATCTCCGAAACGCTCGATGCGTGGCGACCTCGCGTGGCGGGTCTAGGATCCGACACGCCTGCACGCGTCGTGGATCTGCTTGGCAGCAATCCGTTTGTTACGGCGAAGCGGGTCTCCGAACAACTCGGCGTTGCTCGAACGACAGCTTCCCGCGCCATCGAGCGTCTTGTCAAGTTGGGAATTCTCACTCAGTCTGCTGGCAGGCAGCGCGATCGTGCGTACTGCGCCCAGGCTCTGCTCGATGTACTGGAGGCACCGGCCAAGCTTCTGCCCTAGTCAATGGGAACGACCGTTGGGACGGTATGATTTCGGAGTGAACGGGATGGCGTGAACAGGGTCAGTCTTGCCGTCAAGCAGTAGATCCCATCAGACTCCAGCAGCTTCGCCCTGTCGGTTGCGCGCTGATCCGGGTGCTCCCCCTCACAAGCTTGGCCGAAGGACTTGCCAGCGGAGCGGCGCAAGCACTACCTTCTCGACGCAGGAGTCTCCGTTCAGGAGGAAGACCAAAGTATGGCTTTGCGACAGACCTACCTGAGCTTGAAGAAGACGCTGCCCAAGGACGCCGAGTACATCCTGGTGATGCGGGGACGGGGCAACGACGAGCTCGCGCCGTCCAAGGAGCTGCTCGACGAGTTCAACGGCTGGAAGGCTCGCTTCAAGCCGGGACAAGGATACGAGACAGCGTACGACTTCGCGTGGGCGAAGAGCGACTACGAGACGAGATTCCGAGCCCACATCATGGAGAATCCGAAGGCTCTAGCCCGGCTCCGAGAGCTCGCAGAGCAGTCTCGGACGCGTGACATCTTCCTCATCTGCTACGAAGCGTACGATAAGCCCTGCCACCGCAAGCTGCTCCTACGAATCGCTGAGGAAGAGTTCGGCGCAGCCGTTGACGACACCCCCTATCTGCCGCCCGGTGTCGGCTAGGCTACCGAGTCTGCAAGCAAAACGGACGTCACAGCTTGAACTCCGCGTCTCATCCAAGACCCTCGGCGAACTGGGCCTTCCCGGCTTCTATCCCTGCTTCTGGCTGAAGACGCGGGCGAGGCAGCTTCCTCGAGCTGGTGCTCCTCGCACGCAGGCTGTTGTCGGTGCTCCGTCTCACCCAGTGATGTAATCCACATTACCCTCACTTTCAGGCCGGCTTTCGGCGTGGGGGCTGCGTGAATGCTGTGTGGAAAGACAGAAGGCCGTGCTCCGGCTGTAAGCCTCAAGTAAGAACGCGATTTGAGGTTTGCCCGTGTGCGTTGACTTCCTCTGCCGGAGGGCGCCTGCTTTCGTTTTGCAGATTACCGATGAGACCTTCTCTACTCAGAACAGGATCTGAATGTCCGCTTCGTCCTTGGCCTTGGTGAACCACGCGTTCCACAGATCGGATTGCGCTTTCTTAAGCAGGGAGTCGTGGATCTCGTCTCGTACGTCCTCGTGCGGTGTGATGGTCCCGTCCGCGTCGGTGTACTCGCTTGTGTGTTCGTCGTAATAGCTCTTGATCTGTTCATCGGTCACCGTGGCGTCCTGGATGATTTTCTCTTGCAGGCCCTGCACCATGAGCTGTTCGCGGACGCTACTTCCTAGATTCTCCTTGTATTCGTCGAGTGAGGAGCCCTGCTGTTCAAGAATGTCGGCGACCTCGTCGAGCGTCAACTGGTTCTGTTGCATGATCTGGTCGAGCCGACCCTCGACTTGCTCGGTGACGTTGGACTCGTCTACCTCGATTTCCCGTTCCTTTGCTTGTTGCACCAGGAGGCGGCTGTCGATCAGCTGGTCCAATACGTCCCTCTGGTAGCGATCCAGGAAGGCCGTTCCTTCCGGGGTGGAGAGGAGGGCTTGCCCGAAGCTCTGTGGCAACTGCGTGAATACGACCTCGAAGATCTGGTTCAACGCCGCGACCGCACTGAGGGTGTCCTTCGTGATGGTCTCGGCGTTCACCACGGCGGCGATCGTCTCTGGGCCTGATTGGTCAGCCGCGGGGGTGGATGTGTCTTGGGAAAGGGCAACCGAGGGGATGAAAAGAAGTCCTACCAATAAGAAGAGAAGAGTTCGTCTCACGTTGGGCCTCCGTCGAAATCTGGGATCGCGGAGATCTTTCCTTACTGAACTCCGCTTGTCAAGGAAGCGGGTGCTGCCTCGGGGAATCCGGGGACACGCCCCCTATCTCGCAACGGCGATCCGACAACCCGAACTCCTCGTGCCCTCACTGCGCGGTGCTTGCGAACGTGTATCCTTATTTATGGAGTTGGCTCAAAGCGGGCGAACGGGTCCGCAAAGGCTCGAAGGATGGGGCAAGCCATGCTTGGTTTCAAAGCGCGACGGCGGGAAAAACTGCGGAGGAAGCCTTTCCCTGATGCCTGGAGGCGATCCCTCGAGGATTTGGTTCCCCTGTACCGTGTGCTTCCCGCGGCGGACCGCGAGGAACTGCACGGGAACGTTCAGATCTTGTTGGCGGAGAAACACTTCCAGGGAGCGGGCGGCCTCGACGTGACGGAGGCGATGAGGCTCGCCGTCGCCGCTCAGGCCTCCGTCTTGCTTTTGCACCGCGCGACCGACTACTTCCCGAAACTCGTCAGTATCGTGCTCTATCCCGGGGAGTACGAGGTGTGGGAGGAGGTGCAGTCGGACGATGGGGTGATCGAGGTGGTCGACGAGTCGCGGGTGGGCGAATCGTGGCAAACCGGCGCGCTCGTTCTGTCGTGGGAGGACGTCCTTGCGGACCTGGAAGACGAGACGCAGAACGTGGTCCTGCACGAGTTTGCCCATCAGCTCGATGCGGAGGACGGGGCGCTGAACGGCGCGCCGATCTTGGCCGATCGGGAGCTGCGGCAACGGTGGTCGGCGGCGATGTCCGCCGCGTTCGAGCGGCTTGTCGCGGCGGTCGATCGGCGGCAGGGAATGGTCCTCGATCCGTACGGCGCCGAAGACCCGGCAGAGTTCTTCGCCGTTGCCACCGAGACGTTCTTCCTCGATCCCACGGGGCTACTGGCCGATGAACCCGATTTGTACGAGCTGCTGCGTGCTTTCTATCGGCAGGATCCCGCGCGGTGGTAGCGGTTTCTGGACACGACGGCACAGGCTGGGTGCCCCCAAAATCCCATTCTGAAACCGTCGTCCGACAAGCCGAACTCCTCGGCGAGCAATGGGCTGCAAACAACGAGCAAGGCGCAGAAGGGCCAATGACCGATCTCCGCCAAGAGCCTCGGAGGGCTGGCCCTGCCTGGCTTCTGCTCGCGGTGTTTCTGGCTGAAGACGTATGCGAAGCATCTCCCATTTCAGGCCTCCCCGGGGATCTTCAGCTCGATCGATGCCTACACAAAGTGCGGCGTGCACGCGTGGAGTGCTATCCGCTGGGTGTTGCCGCATCATCATATGTGTAAATAACGCACAAAGACCAAAATAAGGCCCAACCCCAGGGCTAATTCGCTTGCTCCTTTCGGGGAGACTGGAAACATGAGGCTCGTGGCTGTATACTGCTCTATCCGAAACTACCTGAAACAAACACACAGATGAGGAGGTTGGAATGAGGAAGTTTCTAGTTCTTTTAGCAGTGATTGTTCTCGCGCTCTCGGTCGTGGCCGCAGCGGCCGCCAACGGCCACGATGGCCCCGCTCCGAACGCGGGAGATGGCGACCCTGACGGGAGTGGGTTTGACCACAGTGGAGTCGGCGGAGCCGATTCCTTTGGTCCCGCCCCGCAGTCGGGCGACGGAATCCCGGACGGCAGCGGCCTGGATACGCCGAACGGTCCAAACGGGTAGCGGCGCAGGCTCTTCCGTACCAAGCATCACAATTCGGATTCGTACTATGTAGTGGCCAGAGCCCATCCGGGCTCTGGCTTTTTGCTTCGGCACGAAGATCCGGCCGGTCGATTCTCGCCAGGGCCGGCTTTCCATTGGCTTGTGTCTGAGACTGGGTAGCTCGCGCGCTCCTTGGAAACTCCCGACCAATTCCGGATGATCTTTGCAGGACGGAAGCGAGGAAGCGGATGGTTGAAGAGCAGGGTGGGAAGAGATTGTGATGCACGCGCTGTGGGGCCTGGCGGCCGCATCGTTGTTGGCGTGGATCGGAGTGCTCGTCGGCCGCGGCTTGTTCTGGTGGCCGTCGCCCCGTCTCGAACCGCCAGCGAGGGGCGCGAAAGCGTCTGACTGTTCGGTCGTCGCCGTCGTCCCGGCGCGCAACGAGGCGCAGATCCTCCCTCACACGCTTCCCACCGTCCTCACCCAGGACTACTGCGGACCGTTTGGAGTGGCGTTGGTCGACGATCGCAGCGAGGACGGGACGGCGTCGGCGGCCCGGGCGGCGGCAGAAGAACTGCTCGCGGAGGATCGGTTGACGGTCGTCGTCGGCGCACCGCTCGCCGCGGGATGGTCGGGCAAGGTGTGGGCGATGCACCAGGGAGCGGCGGCTGCATCGGCGGCGGATCCACCGGAATTTCTCTGGTTCACCGACGCCGACATTGCCCACGAGCCGTGGGTGCTTGCCGCTTTGGTCGATAGGGCGGAGTCGGACGGCCTCGATCTCGTCTCGGTGATGGCGACGCTGCGGGTTGAGTCGGCGTGGGACAGGCTCCTCATCCCGGCGTTCGTCTACTTCTTTGCCAAGCTCTATCCGTTTCGGTTCGTCAACAGCCCGCGTCGTCGCACCGCCGGTGCGGCCGGTGGGTGCATCCTCGTGCGGGGTAGCGTCCTCGAACGTGCCGGCGGATTGGCGGCGATCGCCTCGGCGTTGATCGACGACTGCGCCCTCGGGCGGTTGATCAAGGCAACGGGGGGGCGGATCTGGCTCGGGTACTCCCGCGGCGTGCGCAGCGTTCGCCGCTACGGCAGCCTGGCCAGCGTCTGGGGGATGGTCGCCCGCTCGGCCTATACCCAGCTCGGTCACTCCCCCCTCGTACTGGCCGGGACGATCCTCGGGATGCTCTTCCTCTACGCCCTGGCACCGGTCGCCTGCGCCGGCGGAGCGATCGCAGCGGCATTCGGTGTGCCGGGCGCGTTTCCGCTTGCCGCGATCGGCGCGGCGACGTGGGGGCTGATGGCGGCAAGTTTCGTGCCGATGCTGCGACACCACGGTGTCGGATGGTGGACCGCCCCGCTGCTGCCCGTTGCCGGTGTCCTCTACACCGCGATGACCGTCTCGTCGGCGTGGCGGCACACGAGAGGCCGCGGGGGTGCGTGGAAGGGTCGGACCTACTGAAACGGTCCCTCAATGAAGTGTTCCAAGCATACCACCACCGCGGATCGTTGATTTGGCCGTGAACCGAGGCGGCGGGGTGAGGTCTTCATTCATGGGGTGAACGGCCCATGAGTGGTCCGCTCCTGCCATTCAGCCAGGGGGAGATCCTCAGGCGTTTCCGGGTGGCCCAGGATGGGTGTGGGACACCGACCCGCTTTTGCGACTGCAATCTAGGGTTCACTCGAAGCTCCCGAGGCCCGAGACGGCTGCGGCGAGCGCAGGAAGCTGGACAGCGTATCCTCGACATCACCCCAGAGTGATCTGCATCACTCGCGCTGTGTCGAAACCGCAGCGCTAATGTTGCAGAAAGATAGCAATAACGTTATTCTTCTGCTATGAAATGGGGTGCGTTCCTGGAGCGGTTCGGCGACTGCGCGGTGATTGAACCTGCCATGGTGTACGCAGGGGAGCCAAAAACCGATGTGCTCCAAACGCAATTGAGTCGATGGGTGAAAGCGGGGCGCCTCATCAAGTTGGCACGCGGGAAGTATGCGCTTGCGCCTCCGTACAGCAGGGTCGATCTTCCCCTTGAACACGTCGCAAATCGGCTGGTGTACCCATCGTATGTCAGCATGGAGAGTGCGCTTGCTTGGTACGATCTCATCCCCGAGGCGGTCGCTGTGGTGAGTTCTGTAACAACAGGACGTCCGCGTGTGCTGGAAAACGCACTGGGAACGTTTCGCTATCGCCACATTCGCCGAGGTCTGTTTTGGGGATTTGAGGCGGAGAGCTTGCGGAGACAAGAGTGTGTCATTGCCTCTCCCGAGAAGGCGGCGCTCGACCTTTTCTACTTTCGGTCGGGTGAAGCGAGCGCCGAGGCGATTCAAGAGATGCGCTTTCAGAATCTCGATCGCCTCGATGAGGATCGGTTGTTGGCGCTTGCTCGTCGAACCGGTGTGAACAAACTCATCACTGGGGCAGAGCGTCTTTTGCAGCACCGAAGCGTTTTCCTGAAGGAGTACGGTCTTTCATGAAGGACCTCGCCCTGCAACTCGTTGGCGAAGCCCCACAAGGGCAACAGAGGAACGTCTTGCGCGAGTACCTGCACGCGCACGTTCTCCACTCCCTGCAATCGGTGCGAGCGTTTGAGCGGATCGCTTTCGTCGGTGGGACGGCGTTGCGCTTTTTGTACGGACTGCGGCGATATTCCGAGGATCTCGATTTCTCCTTGGAGCATGCACAGGGGTACAGCTTTGGTCGCCTCCTCGATCGGGTGGAGTCGGATTTCGCCAATGCTGGGTTCGACGTGGCGATACACCCGCACGAAGGGGAGCCCGTCGACTCCGCGTTCGTCAGGCTGGCTGGCCTGCTGTATGAAGCCGGTCTGTCGCCGTATCGAACCGAGAAGCTATCTGTGAAAATCGAGATAGACACGTGCCCACCTGCGGGGGCAACGACGACAACGACACTGATCAATCGGCACTTCCTTGTTGCCCTGTTTCACTACGACATCCCCTCGCTGATGGCGGGAAAACTGCACGCGCTGCTGTCGAGGCCGTACACGAAGGGGCGAGATATCTACGACTTGCTCTGGTACCTCTCCCGCGCCGATTCCGTAGATCCGAATGTTTCCCTACTGCAGAACGCTCTGGCTCAGACAGGGTGGAACGGTCCGCGGGTAACGGCAGAGAACTGGCGGGAGGTCATCGCTGACAAGATGACCGCATTGGATTTCGCAAAGGTTGCAGAGGATGTCGGACCGTTCTTGGAAAGGCCCGAAGACCAAGCGCTCCTCACTCGCGAGCTCGTTCTCTTTGCATTGAGACAAGCGTAGAATATCTGAAGTCCAGGCTGTGTGCCCCGATTGGAGCGCAGGCTGTTTGAACTGGTGATAGGAGATGACTGATCTTAGCTAGAGACCTTGGAGAACTCGCTCTCTCCAACTACTGACCGGCCCTCTTACCACAGGCATGTGGCCGTTAGGCTCTCAAGGCTCGCTTCGAGTGCGTCATCAAACAACCACAGAAAATCCAGGCCGGTTGTGGTCTCTATCTTGTCGATACTTACGAGGAATCCTGACAGGCGCTCCTTGTCGGTTTCGCCCGAGCCGTAGTCATAGCCTTCGTCGTGGTCGATCATAAAGGCGAGGGCCCGTGGGCTGCCCGCTTCCATGTCGATGATGATCTTGTAGAACGCATCGGGGATCTCGACCGGCTTCTGGGCCCAGGCGGCGTGATCCGTGTCCTTGGTGAGGTACTCCTGGCCGTTTGAGTCGTCGAAGATCGGTCCGGCGATGATCCATACCTCATCGAAAAGTACGCTGTATTTATTGCGTACGAGGTCTTCGAGATCGCCCCAAGGGCCGTCGTTGAACGGGTGCCATTGGGGACAGGCGTTGCTCAACACGTACGTATCGTCTACGGCCGTTTGTCCGTAGCAGTGGTACATGGCCGATTTTGGGGCCATGTGCCCGCGGTCGTAGTCTCCGGCAGTGTGCTTGTAGTCGTTGTCGGAGACCTGTGCCTCTGTGCGGTCATCGGTCTTCCAGGCGCGGCTCTTGCCGGATCCGCTCTGCATCGTGCCGTAGACGCGATAGCAGGCCCACAGCGGGTTCATCCTCTCGTCATCGTAGCCTACAACGAACGCCCGGCTCTCAAGGACGATTACCCCGGCCGTCGAAAGGGCACCGTTCTCATTCCGCGCCATTGGTGTACCGCCGAATATCGGGTCACGGTATGAGCAGTCCTTTGTGGGCGCTGCTGTCGTACTGATGAGCAGAGCGGATACCAGAAT
Organism: uncultured Thermotogae bacterium; assembly: GCA_964504085.1. Lineage (GTDB taxonomy): Bacteria > Bipolaricaulota > Bipolaricaulia > UBA7950 > UBA9294 > CAZDDA01. The sequence continues at coordinate 11,559 of CAZDDA010000037.1, forward strand.
GAACGTGAACAAAGGCCCAGTTAGCTTGGCTCGTCGCATGACTGATCGCCACAAACAGCCTACTGGCAGAAGCTGGCGAAAACTAGAGGAATAAAGCAGCTAAGTGATGGCATTACAGGAGAAGGAATGGAAATGCGGCCACGAGCAGCTGATCTAGGATTATACGCCCATTGCGCGGGCCTGGACTTGCTTGCAGCAAGCACGTTTGTCGCGGTGAAGCCGGCTCCTAGGGGCGCCTCGGACGCAGTTCACGTCCCCCTTGCTCTTTATGGTGGGGTGTCTGTCGGAGGATCCTCGGCGGTGTGTTTTGTCGAGAGATCTCGTACCGTGCGTTTTTGGCCGAGGCGACGAAAGAAGGACATCCACTGTTACGTGCCCGCGGGATCCGATGGCGTAAACGGTTTGCTTGTGTCCGGGTGCGTCGATGGTTAAGCAGAACGGCGCAGGCTGTGACGGACAGCAGGAAGAATACCCTATTCTCACAGCGCCAGTGGGGCGCGCAGGAAGGCGGAGAACGTCGGTACGACTAGAAGGGTGTCATTGATCCGTCCGAGAGGCTGCTCAAGCTGTGTCGTGTCGACGATGACCGGTTGCAGCGTGAGACGGCCCTGAAATGCCAACTGCTCGATGACGTCGCTCTCGACAGAAAGGGAAATGGACGGAAGCTCAACGAGCGGAAGCATCTCCCATCCATCATCGGCACTGCGGGACAGTGTGAGGAGCGGGAACGATAATTCGGCCTCGCTGCGGAGGCTTGGCGAGGGATTCCCCCCTGCGGCGACGAGAGCGAACGATCCAATGATCGGTCCGATGAGCTTCCAGTTGTTATCGAATGCCCACAACATGTTGAAGCCCCCGCCCACAACGAGCGGGTCAGCGATACTCCGACGGTACGATAGGCTGGTCCCGAGGCTCGTTGGACTTGAGTCGATGATCGCGAGCAATTCGAGTTCATTCAATGGATCGACGTCGATCGTCACTCCGAACGACATCGATAGGTCCCACAACCTGCGGCCGCCCTGCATCTCCACGGCCGGATTGA
>CAZDDA010000038.1:0-12419 GCA_964504085.1 uncultured Thermotogae bacterium
GATAGACAGAAGAAAGAAGAAGATGAGGAGGTTCCTTTCTAAGAGATGTTCTACAAACAAAGACGTGTTTGCCGGGTCTGTGAACGGAATATCACGCTCGATTACAAAAAGCCGGAAGAACTGAAGCAATACATGAATCGATTGGGCAAAATCCTCCCAAAGAGGGCCACGCGTTTGTGCGCCAAGCACCAACGTCAAGTGGCACGGGAGATCAATCGCGCTCGCAAGCTCGCCCTCCTGCCCTATGTCGGTGAACGAGAGCCTATGAAGATGAAGATGCGTCGGTAGATAGAAACAATCCCTCCTCGTCCGTACCACCGGACGAAACCATGTCGGACGTTGATCGGATCGCAGGGTGGTTAATCGAGCGAGCACGTGTCGAGGGTGCCGTGCCTTTTTCGCTTCTGGGAAGATTCCTCAAACGCTACGCGGGCACAGCCCTCCTTGAGGTTGTTCGGGGACGTGTGCAGCAGGGAAAGTATGGCGAGTGCCTGGCAATCGAACACACAATTCCGCACGAACTCCCTCTCCCGTTGCAGGAGAACGCGGAGGAAGCGTTTCTCGCCGAGCTTCGCCTCCTGTTCGGTGTCGGTTGCGCTCACGAACAACAACTGCGCGAAGAAGGCTACACGTCCATTCGCTCTCTGCTTGGCCACCCGCGCTGGAACAAGGCAGCACAAGCCCTTCTCGAGGATTGGGGTCAACCGCTCAGTCCCGATCGAGTGCAGGCGACCCTTTCCCACTGGCTTCCGGCCAGCCACCCGCTGTTTCGACAATTGCTCGGCCTAGTTCGGCGAGAAGAGATCCTGTTTTTCGATCTGGAAACTCTGGGGTTGGGTGGCACACCGATCATCCTGGCTGCAGTGGCGCGACTGACGGAAGCCGGTATCCAGATCACACAGTATCTTGCCCGGAGCCTCGACGAGGAAATTGCCCTGTTGGAACAAATCGAGCAGGAGATGGCCAATACATCACTTCTCATTAGCTACAACGGAAAGGCCTTCGACTGGCCCTATCTAAGAGAGCGCATTGCCTACTACGGGTTGCAATCGAATCAAGCAGCGATTTGCCACATCGATCTTCTCCATCACGCCCGCCGCGCTTTCCAAGATTGCCTACCTAACATGCGCTTGGGAACGTTGGAGAAGCTTCTTGGGGCCCAGAGGGAAGAGGATCTGCCGAGCGAAGCCGTCCCCGAGTTCTACTCGACCTACCTAGAGACCGGAAACCCAGGACCGCTTGTTCCAATCGTCAACCACAACCGGCAGGACGTGGAGTCTCTCGTGATTCTTCTCGCGCGGTTGCTAGGCTACAGCGATGAAGCTCGATAGTCTTCTTGCAGATCTGAAGAAAGCGCCTTGGTATAACAACCAAATCTCACATACTGAGGCGATCCCACACACGCAGGCTGAGTCCGTCGCCGTCTCGCTTCATCCAACCTTGAATGCCTATCTTGATGAAAGGGGGATCAGTCTCTACCGCCATCAGAAGGATGCAATCGAGGCGATCCGTGCGGGGCAAGATGTAATCATCACAACCCCTACTGCCTCGGGGAAAACCCTCGCGTTCAATCTTCCCATCATCGAGACCCTACTCGCCGATCAACAATCGAGTGCCCTCTATCTCTATCCGCTGAAGGCACTGGCGAACGACCAGCTGCAAAAACTCCTCGTTCTCGAAAAGGCGACCGGTCTTCGTCTTTCTCCAAGCACGTACGATGGAGACACACCGACAAGTCAGCGGGGGCGGATCAAACAGACGTCACGGATCATCCTTACCAACCCACATGCTTTGCACTTCTACCTCCCCTGGCACCATCAGTGGAGACGTTTTTTTCAGAACTTGCGCTATATCGTGATCGACGAAGCTCACACCTACCGAGGGGTGTTCGGAACGAACGTCGCGTTGCTTCTGCAACGGTTGTTCCGTCTCCTCTCGCACTATGGTGCCTCTCCGCAGCTGATCCTCGCCTCCGCGTCGGTTGCCAATCCCAGGGAATATGCCCGAGATCTCACGGGTCGAATCTTCACCTCAATTGCTGAGGATACCTCAGCACGAGGCGAAAAGAGGATCCTGTTCTGGGACGCAACCGCAGACCCGCAACATTCCATCTTCACCCAGGCTGCGCGTGTCCTTTCCTTTCTTACGGCTTGTGGGCTTCAAACCCTGTGTTTCACCGGTTCGCGGGCAATGGCCGAGGTCGTAGCATTGGCAGCACAGGAGATGGGAACCCACAAGATTCTCTCCTACCGCGCAGGCTATTTGCCCCAGGAGCGGCGCCAGATCGAGGCGGGGTTGCGGGAGCGACAAATCGACGGTGTGGTCACCACAAGCGCACTCGAGGCGGGAATTGACATCGGGAGTCTCGATGCTGTCATCCTAGTCGGTTACCCCGGGAGCTTGATCTCGGCCTGGCAGCAGGCCGGGCGTGCCGGACGAGGGATCAAACCGTCGCTGGTCGTATTCATGCCACACGAGGATCCGCTTGACCGTTTTTTTCTTTCTCATCCCGAACGATTCCTCGGTAAGCAACGGGAGCAGATCGTCATCAAAACCGATAATCCCCGGTTGCAGGCAGGCCACCTTGCCTGTGCCGCGGCCGAGCTTCCGCTGGATCCAGCGGAAGTGTGCCCGAGGGAACAGGAGCTTCTAGACGGGTTGACTCGCAAAGATCTCTTAGCGAAGACCGTACGTGGCTACATCTACCGGGGGCAGCGGCGCGCCCACGAACTTGTATCCCTGGACAATATCTCCGGTGAGAACATCAAGTTGATATGCAAAGGTCAATTATTGGAGACGATGGATCGACTACGAGCCTGCCGCGATGCCTACCCCGGTGCGGTGTTTCTCCATCGAGGAGAAAGCTACTTGGTAGAGCGCCTCGATCTTGAAGAAGGGATTGCCGAGGCCCGTCGAGAAGACGTCGACTACTCAACGAAGAGTCTGCGTACTTCATCAGTGGATATTCTTACGACCGAAGACGTCACAGAGGGAGCATCGGTCACGCGAGGAAGGGGACGCGTTCGAGTCACCGAGTCATTCATCGGCTACAAGACAGTCCACTTTGACCGGCTGATATCGGTAGACCCTCTCGTCCTCCCACCGTATACCTACGAATCCGACGGCCTGTGGATCAGCTTCTCCGAAGGAGCTCCCGGCGCGGCGTCATGGGATTTGCTCGGCGGGCTACACGGCGCGGAGCATGCTCTCATTGCGATGGCTCCGCTACTCGTTCTGTGCGATCGAGACGATGTCGGCGGCGTTTCCAGTTCTCTCCACGCACAAACAACCTGCCCAACAATCCTCATTTTCGACGGCATCGAGGGAGGTGCAGGGCTCGCCGAAGTGCTGTATGACTCGTTCGATCTCCTCGCAACAGAGGCGCTGAGACTCGTCATCGACTGTACGTGCACCGAGGGCTGCCCATCTTGTCTGTACTCCCCCCGCTGCGGTAATCGGAATCGGCCGCTGAGCAAGGAAGGGGCGATCCACGTCCTTCGTCTCCTCGCCAGGGGCACGCCGGACAGAGGGAACAACGAATGAACCGGGTAGCCGCGGTGATCCTGCACGCCCCGCTCGGAGTAAGCCCGGGAGAGCGCCTCGTCGAGGCGGGTCGGGAAGCGTTCACCCAAGACCTTGTGACCACGTTGCGGCAGGCCGGGGTGGCGAGGATCGTCGTGGTCACAAGCGATGAGGAGTTCGCCGAGCAGCTCGAAAGCACGGGAGCATCCATCGCTTCTTCGATCAGCGAGGAGCCCTTCCACTTCGGCAAAACGATCCAGCGCATCGTCTCTAGCGAGGGACTCGACGGCCTCGTGTACTTCGGAAGCGGAAGCGGTGGGCTGCTCACAGTGACACAGGTAAGACGATTGATTCAATTCAGCTCTCGTAAGGAACACGGCGCGCTGTTCAACAACTTCTATTCGTGCGACTTCGCCGCGATCGCAGGGGCCAAGGATCTGCTGGCGGTGAAGCTACCACCGATCGATAATCCGTTCGGATTGGTTCTTTCAGACCTCGAATTTCCCTGCTACGAGCTTCCCCGCGACGCGAGGACCCAGTTCGACATCGATACCCCCACCGAACTTCTCCTCCTTGCGGCTGCGGATCGTGGCGGCGAGGTGACCCGCGCATTCATCGAGGAACAGCAGTTGACCTCCTCTGTAATTTCGCAGCTGCGCAAACGACTCGTCGACCGCAAGGCCCACATCTATCTGATCGGTCGGCTGAATCCCACTACATGGTCCCATTTCGAGGGAGAGGTCGCGTGCCGTACGAGTGCGCTTGTCGAGGGCCGAGGGATGCGGGCCTATCCGGACCGACAAGAAAGCATGCTGGGAAGGTTTCTGGAGGAAGTCGGTGCTCGTCGCTTCTTCACGTGGCTTGGACAGAGGGCCGATGGTGCGATTATCGACAGCCGTCCGCTTCTATCCAAAGATGGACAGCTTCCCCCGGCATCCGATCGATTCACGAGCGACCTTTTGCGGCCCGATCGAATTCAAGATCCATCGTGGACCGAGTTCACCGCCGAGACAGTTGCTGCGGAGATTCCAATCCTTCTCGGCGGCCACTCCCTGGTCAGCGGAGGGCTCTACCTTCTTGCCGAAATCTGCTGGAAAGATCGCGATCTTCCCCGTAGACTTCACCCGAACCCGTTCGATTGGAAAAAGGAGCGTTCATGACCGAATTGTCCCCCTTGTCGAATACCTCGGACATCGACCCACAAATGGCGCAGCTGATTTCTGCCGAGGAGCGTCGTCAGCGGAACAAGATCATTCTCATCCCTTCCGAAAGCTTCACCCCACAACCCGTGCGCGAGGCACTGGGTTCCGTATTCACCAGCGTCTACGCTGAAGGCTATCCACGGCCGGTCATGCGGAAGTGGTCATGCGAACGGCTGGCCGATCTCGACGAACAACTCGCCCAGCACCGCCGCTACGCCGACTGGCGTTTCTACAAGGGGACGGAATTTGCCGATCTGGTAGAGTCACTCGCCGGCCGACGCGCCGCGGAGTGCTTCGCCACCCCGAAGTTTCCCCCGGAGTGGATCCACGCCAACGTACAGCCCCTGTCCGGCGCCGCGGCGAACCTCGCCGTGTACGATGCTTTCGTCCAACCGGGGAAAACGGTCATGGGAATGGCGCTCACCGAGGGGGGACATCTTACCCATGGCTCAGAGTTCAACGTCACCGGAAAGCGCTATCACATCGTCTCCTACGCGGTCGATCCGAAAACCGGCAAGCTTGACTACGACGAGATCATGCGCCAGGCCAAGGCACATCGTCCCAAGATGATCATCGGCGGGTTCACCTCGTACCCGTGGCAGCCGGACTGGGCAGCCTTCCGCAAGATCGCCGATGAGGTCGGTGCGATCTTGCTTGCGGACATTGCGCACACCGCGGGGATGGTGATCGGAGGTGTCTATCCCAATCCAATCGGACACGCGCACGTTATCACGTTCACGACCCACAAGACCCTGTGCGGTCCGCGGGGAGCGATCATCCTTTCAACCGACCCCAAGATTGGAGCCCAGCTCGACAACGCCATCTTCCCGGGAGAACAGGGCGGCCCACACGTCAACAAGTTCGCCGCCATCGCCGTTGCGCTGAAGATCGCACAATCGCCGGAGTTTAACGACCTTCAGCGCCGGATTGTCGACAACGCCGCCTTTCTTGCCGACGCCCTGGCAAAGGAGGACCTCACTCTCGCCTACGGAGGTACCAACACGCATCTGCTGGTCGTAGATCTGAATGCGCTTGAGAGCAAGACCGGTTTTGTGATGATGGGCGAAATCGCGGCTCGCCTGCTCGATCTTGTAGGCATTGTCTGCAACAAGAACACGATACCGGGCGATCACTCCGCGGCCGATGCGCACGGGATTCGTCTTGGTAGCCCCTGGGCCACACAGCGTGGAATGGGGAAGGAAGAGATGGCAATCCTCGGGCGCGTCATCGCCAAGGTACTGCGGTCGATCCAACCGTTCGAATACCTCGGGCTCGGCGGTGAACTGTCGCGGGGCAAGCTGCCCCTCTCCGTACTCCAGGAGGCGAAAGGGGAAGTCCGTGAGCTCATCGCGCGCATCGACCCCGAGGCCGCAGGCACTTTCACCACCGGCGCCACCCATACGAGCAATGAGGTGTGGACGATCCTTCGCGTGCGGGCCGGACGGGCTCGCGCACTGTTACACGAAGCCGGGACCGCCGATCTGCTCACACTGGAGGAAGGCAACCGCCGCCGCACACTGCTGTTCGACGAACAGGGAAAGCTGCTGTCCGAGGCGATCGTGGGATGCCTGGGAACGGAAGACTACATCCTTCTTAGCTCCAAGGAGAGCGGAAACGCCGTGCGGGAGTGGCTGTGCGGACTGGCCGACGGCTACATCCTCTTTGACGAAGAGGACATCTTCCGCAAGGTACAAGGTCCAGCGGTTATCGAGGAAATCACCGCCGAGGAGATTCCCGAAGCACCACGTGCCTGGCTTGAGGACGAGCCTGGGAACGTGCAACCCGGTGCCGATATCCAGGAGCTCTATCAGCAGCACCCCGAGCTATTCGTGACCACCAAGACCTACTTCGTCGGGCAACCGCGATTGGATCTCTCCCAGGTCGATCCGGTCGGAACCGATTTCGATTGGGAGGACAAGGAAGGCGCCCCGAAGAGGACACCGCTCTACGAGCACCACAAGAAGCTCGGCGCAAAACTCGTTCCGTTCGCCGGCTGGGAGATGCCGGTCTGGTATGGCTCTACCCTGGAAGAGCACCGCGCCGTGCGCGAAAAAGCGGGCCTGTTCGACCTCGGACACATGGGGGTATTTGAGGTCTCCGGCGAGTACGCCACTGAGTTTTTGAACTCGTTGACCTCCAACTACGCCGCGTGGCTTGAGGACGGTCAGTCCCAGTATACCTATCTGTTCGATCCCGACGGCAACGTCATCGATGACATCTTCGTCTATCGGCGAGAGTGGAACCGCTACCTCGTGGTGGTCAACGCCGCCAATGAAGACAAGGACTGGGAGTGGCTCACCGGCGTGAACGAGGGTCGTTATCTGATCGATCGGGAGATCCCGTCCCGCCGCCCCGGTCCAGGGGTGATCCTGCGTGATCTCAAGGCTGAAGAAGGAATCATCGACATTGCCCTGCAAGGCCCGCGCAGCCGCGAGATCCTCGCTGCGGTTCTCGACGAGCCGAGCAAGCTTGCCGTGGCCGCGCTCGACCGGACCGAGTTCTGCGAGATCTGCATCGAAGGGCACGAGATGGTCATCGCTCGGACCGGCTACACCGGCGAGGAAATCGGCTACGAGATCTACGGCGGCGGCAAGAGCCCGGTGTGGTTATGGAACAGGCTTCTTGAGGTTGGGAAGCCTTTCGGTCTACTCCCCTGCGGCCTGGCATCGCGCGACTCCACCCGCACCGAGGCCGGATTGCCGCTTTACGGACACGAGCTTGCCGGAGAGTATCTCGTCAACCCATTCGAGGCCGGGTTCGGCCCCTATGTGAAGCTGCACAAGCCGTTCTTCGTCGGCCGCACCCGCTGCGTGAAAGCCTATCGGAATCAGACGCGTGAGATCTTCCGCTTCCAAGTGGATGCTCCCGGTGCCCGCCCTGTCCGCGCCGGCGCCGCGATGATCAATCGCAATGGTAACTACCTTGGACGGGTGACAAGCTGTATCAGCCTCGGGGAATCTCAGGTCGGCATGGCCATCGTTGAGAAGCGCGGGATGGCGGCCAACACACCGATCACGGTACTCAACCCGCAACACGGGCGAGATGAAGCGGAAAAGCCGTCCGGCGAGCTGACCAAAGGAGATCGTGTGGCGATCCCGATTCCGGGGCGGATCATCACCCGCTTTCCGGAGAAGGAGGAGAACAATGAGTGACTCGAAAAAGCTGACAACAGCGGCGGGAATACCCATTGATGATAACCAGACGTCTTTGACGGCCGGTGAGCGCGGCCCGACGCTGCTACAGGATCATCATCTGCTGGAGAAGCTGGCCCACTTCAATCGGGAGCGAATTCCGGAACGCGTGGTCCACGCCAAGGCGGCCGGCGCCCACGGCATATTCACCGTCACGTACGACATCACCAAGCACACCAAGGCCAAGGTCTTCTCGGAGATCGGCAAGAAGACAGACGTTTTCGGCCGCTTCTCCACCGTCGCAGGAGAGAAGGGATCGGCGGACACGGTCCGCGACGTCCGCGGCTTCGCCCTCAAGTTCTACACCGAGGAGGGCAACTGGGACATGGTCGGGAACAACACGCCGACCTTCTTCATCCGGGACGCGATCAAGTTCCCCGACTTCATCCACACGCAGAAGCGCGATCCGCAGACCAACGTGAAAGCGGACACGCCACAGTGGGACTTCTGGTCGCAGGTCCCCGAATCACTGCATCAAGTGACGATCCTGTTCTCGGACCGCGGAGTCCCGGCGGGGATTCCGTACATGAACGGGTACGGCAGTCACACGTACAGCTTCATCAACGCCGAGGACGAACGCTTCTGGGTCAAGTTCCACTTCAAGACCCAGCAGGGGATCAAGTGCCTGATGCAGGACGAGGCGGATCGGCTCGCCGGTACGAATCCGGACTACCACGCTCATCAGCTGTTCGAGGCGATCGAGCGGGGCGACTATCCGAAGTGGATGCTCTACGTCCAGATCATGCCCGAGGTCGAGGCGGAGACCTACCGCTGGAATCCGTTCGACCTGACCAAGGTCTGGCCGCACGGCGACTACCCGTTGATCGAGGTCGGCGTGCTCGAGCTGAATCGGAACCCCGAGAACTACTTTGCCGAGGTCGAGCAAGCGGCCTTCTCGCCAGCCAACGTCCCTCCCGGCATCTCCTTTTCGCCGTGCAAGATGCTCCAGGCGCGCCTGTTCGCGTATGCGGACGCGCACCGGTATCGGCTCGGCGCCAATTTCGAGCGCCTGCCGATCAACGCGCCGCACTCGACGAAGGCGGACAACTACCAGCGTGATGGGCTAATGCGGTTCGACGACAACGGCGGCGCGTCACCGAACTACGAGCCGAACTCCTTCGGCGGCCCCACGGCCGATCCGGCCTACAAGGAGCCGCCGCTGAAAATCTCCGGCGACGCCGCCCGCTACGAGCAGAAGCGGGCCGTCGACGACGACTACATCCAGCCTGGCAACCTGTACCGGCTGATGCCGCCGGATGAGCAGAAGCGGCTCGTCGAGAACATCGTCCGCAGTCTGAAGAACGTGCCGCGCGAGACCCAGAAGAAGATGGTTGGCCACTTCCGCAAGGCAGATCCGGCCTACGGTGAGGGCGTCGCACAAGGGTTGGGACTCACCTAGTTCAAGAAGGCACGGCAGCGGCATCCGCTTGGACACGTCAACACCCACCTGCCCTGCTTTCCTACGGTGAAATGCGCCGCGACGTGAAACGTGTCTCTAGGCTCCTGTTGGTCGTGGGGGGAACGCTCTGTGTTGCACTGGCGATGCTCGGTGTCTTTGTTCCTCTGCTTCCGACCACGCCGTTTCTCCTCCTGGCTGCGTTCCTCTACGCGCGAAGCTCCGAGCGCTTTCACACCCGGCTCCTCACCAATCGGCTGGTCGGCGGCTACATCCGCCGTTACCACGAACGCCGCAGCATGACCCGGCGGCACAAGATCCTCACGCTGGTTCTCCTATGGACCGTGATCGGCTGCTCTGCCTGCTTCGTGGTTTCGTTGTGGTGGGCGAGACTGCTGTTAGCAGCCGTCGCCGTCAGCGTCACTGCTCATCTCCTTTGGATCAAAACGGATTGACCTGTCCCTAGCAGGCCGCCTCGCAAGCCAGTTTCTGGGCGTCCTCTGCACCTGTCAGAGCTGGCCAGGAGGAGAAGCAACTGCGAAAAACAGACCGCCGGTGGTCGATAGGAGGAATGGAGCCTGGGGAACTGATTGTAAAACTCAGGTATTGGCCGCCGCTTGGCGAGCTTCGTTGAGTTGAGAGGAGACCGCAAAGCCCTTATTGAAGGGTTCTTTCCAGCGATCCTTGAGATGTCGATTTTTGCCTTCAGGCCCCTCAGCAAACCATGATATGTCAATCAATGTATCAACTTCTTGGGTATCTTGGCTTGACGAGCACTAACCTGGAATCTGGACCGGCTTTCGTGGTAAAGGTCATTTGTCGGCCGCGCTATCCGCCCTCCCATACCGGTCGCCAAGTCGTACAACGTCCGTCAGGAGAGGAGTGGAGACTTCTGCAATGACGCAGTCCTCAAGTGCTTCCATCTGATGAATTGTCCGGGGGGGAATGGGACATGATTCGCCGGGAGACAGGATGAGCTCCCGAAGCTCGACCTGTGAAGGGCCGAGCGTGAGCCGCAGTCTTCCTTGCAGGACATGAATCGTCTCGTCCTTGGTCACATGGAGCTGCAGCGACAAGCTCTCCCCGCTGCGGATGTGCAGGAATTTGCCTGCGTAATGCTGGTTGAGCGCCCACAGATGCTCATAGCCCCAGGGCTCCTCTCGGATTGCCAGCGCTTCGCGCAGAGCTTCCCATCCTCCGACATCGCTCCATCCGATGACTCCAGAGGGAATCAGGAGAATCCTACGGCTCTTTTCCATCACACATCGATCGATCGATGCGGAACCAAGACAGGGGTAGATCTTTGCCAGCGCCTTCTCGAACCTGGCGGTTCCTGGTGTAATGTCCAATTCCGCCATCATCTGGTGCAATTCGGGCATGAACGCCTGGATCTCTTCGAGAATCGTGGTGACTCGCCATACGAACATCCCGCTGTTCCAGTAGTACGTTCCCTCTTTCATGAAGCGTTCTGCAGTCTCCCGGTCCGGCTTCTCGGTGAAGCGCTTCACCTCTAGAAAGACGGACGGTTCCTGCACGTATGGCTTTCCGCCGCTCCATGCGCTTGGGGCGTGGATGTAGCCGTAGTCGGTCTCTGGGCGAGTAGGATCGATCCCGAAGGTCACAAGGTGAGTTCCCTGTGCAGCAATCACAATGGCCTGCTTGAGGAGTCCCCGGAACACCCCGGCGTATGAGATCATGTGATCTGCAGGCAGAGCGACCATGACTGCCTCAGGATCCCTCTTCTGAATGGCAAAGGCCGCCAAGGCGACACAGGGCGCGGTGCCCCTGCCCACCGGTTCCCCGATGATGTTGGCCGCCGGGATGTCACCCAGCTGCTCGCTAGCCAGGCACACGTGCTCAGCCGATGTGATCACCAGAACCCTGTCTTCCGGGACCAGCGGGAGCACTCGGTCAACGGTCTGTTGAAGCATCGTTCGCTCGCCGAAGAGGGCAAGAAACTGCTTCGGCCGTTCCGGCGTACTCAGAGGGTACAGCCTCTCTCCCCGTCCTCCGGCCATGATCGCGACGTAGGTTTGACTCACGATCCACTCCTGTACGCCCCGTTAAGTAGGCGACTGATCGCCTGGACCTTCTTCCTCAATAGGGGCTCGCTATCCGCCTCGACATTCAGGCGGAGAAGCGGCTCCGTGTTCGAGGGTCTCAGGTTGAACCACCATTGAGGGTAGTCAACCGATAGGCCATCAAGGTAGGAGACATCCCCATCCTTGAAGTGTTTCTCCATCATGGCCAGTGCAGCCGCCACATCTACCACGCGGAAGTTGATCTCGCCGGAGTGGGCGTATGTGCGCAGAGGGGCAACCAGCTCAGCCAGTGTCTTCGAGGACTCCGCAAGGAGCTCGATTGCCTGAAGCATGGCGTAGATGCCACTTTCACAGTAGAAGAAATCTCGGAAGTAGAAGTGGTAGGAGAGTTCTCCTCCGAAGACCGCCCCTTGGTCTCGCATGATGTGTTTGATGAATGCGTGCCCAACGCGGGTCTTGATCGGTTCCCCACCGTACCGCTTGACCTGCTCTGGAACGACGCGGCTGGAGCGCAGGTCGTAGAGGATCTTACCCCCACCATTGCGTGCGAGGATCTGCGGTGCCAGAAGGGCAACAAAAAGATCGCCACGCACAGTTTCCCTCGCCTCGTCGAGGAAGCAGACCCGATCGCCATCTCCGTCGAAGGCGACACCGATCGATCCTGGGTGCTCCGCCATTGCTTGTCGCAAGTCACGGAGATTGTCCTCTTTCAGAGGATTTGCCTCGTGATTCGGGAAGCGGCCATCGGGTTCGAAGAACAGCTCTCGGCAGTTAATTCGCTGGTCGCGGAGCACGCGACGGAGAATGGGGCCAGCCATCCCGTTTCCAGTGTCGATGATAACAGGCTTCTCCAGTTCGATGGAGAACCGTTGAGAGAAGAACTCCGCGTACAACTCGGCGACATCGCGCCGATCGATGTTCAGTGGAGGGCCGTCCTTCGGACGAGAAAGTGCCTTGAGAGCCTGCTGCTTGATCTGCTCCAAGCCGGAGTCGTTCCCAATAGGGATCGCACCTTCGCGCACGAGTTTGAACCCATTGTACGTGCCGGGGTTGTGTGATGCCGTGA
>CAZDDA010000039.1:0-12300 GCA_964504085.1 uncultured Thermotogae bacterium
CCATCACATCAGCGATAGGCTCGTTGTCTTGACCCAATGTGTTGTCGTCGACGTAAAATGGCGAGAGTTGGGAACTCGAATCGAAGTAGTCCGTTATCTCTTTGGCGTCGTTATCGCTTGTCAAAAGACCTTCGATGTCTGATAAATTCGTGACGGCCGGGTCATTATCTGCGAGGGTTACTGTCTGGGTTCCAGTGTCTTTGTTCCCGCCGTTTGTATTGATCGCATTTCCGCCAAGTTTATCCACATTCGATGTGACATATATTCTGTTCCCGTCCGCGTTGGCGCTAGCATCTTTCGAAACTTTCAAAGCGGTAAGGGTCTGAGCCGCGATATTTACGTCGACTTGATTGGAAGCGTTTACAACCGCGTCAATCATGTCGTAGTAGGCGGCCATTACATCGGCAATGGGTTCATTATCCTGACCAAGCGAGTTATCGTTTACATACAGGGGGGACAACTGGGACGAGCTGTCGAAGTAATCGGCCAACTCCTTGGCGTCGTTGTCGGAAGTCAGAGATCCGTTGACCGTATCGTCCTGCACCTCGAGGTGATCAGATGAATTTACATCCGCGCCTCTCTCGTTCCCGTCTCCGTCCCTAAGCATTATGTATTGGCATCGGTTTGCAGACATCCGGCCAATACCCTGATCCCCCTCGTCTACAGAGTCGGGAGTGGTCTCGTCCCTCATGAATCCAACAGGTTGTACCCGGCTAACCCCTGGCCCGAACTCCGCATCATCTAGACCTTCGGCAACAACCAGGCCAGCAACCAGCAGGACGGCAAGTATGATCAGTACTCGTTTCATTTCGCTAACTCCTTATGTGGATAATGCTCAAAGTGCCCCCAGCGGTTGCACCGATCCAAGCGATGTAATCACCGGAAAGCCTTAGCTTGAGTGCCATCCCATCCATTACCGGGACAGTAAATCCGCCAGCCGACGCCGTAACTGTCGGGGCCGACCCGTCCGCTGTTTCGATGAATGCGTCATTCCCCCTGGCTATCAGGAGGTACAGCCCGTTCTTTTCGGGTAGCTTGAGGTTTTGAGATGTTTTAGTGATGGATTTTGACTTCGTTACATCATGCGTTTGTGCGGTGCCCTCTTGTGCATCGACGACAAACGATGTGCCGGCAGCAGGAATTACACTGACAGGAGCGCCGACATTCGAGGTAATATACAGCCGCCCCTCGTTGTCAACCCTTATCGGCCCCTTGTCGCCGTCTTCTTTTATCCCTAGTACGACGCCCATGGGAAGATCCTTTCTTTAAATATATTTTCGGTAGGCTCTCATCTGCATCTGGATCATCGATGCACTGGTGATGGTGGTAAGCGTCCCGATTGTGGTGATTGCTAACAGGTCGTCACCAGGAGTCAGATCCTTGACCCCGGTTTTCTCCGCGTTGATGTAACCCCACTCGGTCCACAGCGGCACGTTTGCCGCAAGGTCGGCCTGAGAATCGATGGTTGAATCGAGTGCAGTTGCACCAATCGCCAAAGCGACCGATTCGGCAGAGACGTCAATCGGCGTGTACTTCACCGCGACGTCAAAAGTTCCGGTTCCGGCGCTCTGGCTGTTCGACCACAGCACCCGGAAATCGATCTGCGCTGCCGGATCGATCCAGTACGGCAACACGATCAAATGCCCGTAGGCGTCGTTGCTTGTCGCAACCAGGACACCGCCGATCTCCGCTGTGTTGATCTCTGCGAATTCAGGAGTGCCGTTACCCATGGCCTCGGGGTTGTCGTCGTGCTCGACGTAGTTTTGAAACGGCCACAGGTCGATGATTGGCCGGTCCATCAAGTACTCTTTCGAAAATCGGGAGTATTCGCGTAGCCCGTCCTTGGTGGCAGTCCCGCTTGCGCTGGTAGGCTTGTGACTCATTTTTTATTTCCTTTCTTCCAGGGCTTCCTTGACCTCCTTGACGAGATCGCCCTTCCGTTTTCTTCGGTCGAGATGGATCGGGGGTTCCTGTGCGTCGGCCCACTCAACCAGGTTTTTCTTTGACAACGTGTCGAAATCCGGCAACACGACTTCTTCGATCTTTTTCTCAGGCTCTTTCACAGGTGCATTACCGACTTCTTTGGGAAGAGGTATTCCCGCCTGAGCGAAATCGTCGGGGGTCAGGATTCCCTCGTTGATTGCGTCCATCTTGTTGAAGCGCAGTTGCCCGCCCGCCTTCATGAGCTTGAGAATCAGATTGCGATCCTTCGTTTCGTATTCGCTCTTGATCGTCAGGTTTAGCCTCTTGAAATGCATACGACCGGGGGTTACTCGGGCACCCTCGTTTATCGCGTAAGAGATCCGCTCCTGATTGTCGGTCGTGTAAGCCGGCTTGCCGGGCTGTTCGATTCGTGACGGTAGCCAAAAACGCATGATTCCTCCGATTGAAAAAAGGGAGGGGGACGAACCCCCTCCCGTCGATTACTAGCCCACGAACCTGCGCGAATACTCGACCTCCGCCTGATAAGCGGTGGCATCGCTGATGGTCGTCAGGGTACAGGTGCATATTGTGGCCAGGGCGTACTCGCCTTCGCCACCAGATGTCAGGGTGTCTGCATCCATCACACCCCAAGGGGTCGACTGCAAACAGTTGGCGGTTGCGCTCGGGGTGTCTGCCGCGATTACGGTGTCCAGGGCCGTAGCCCCGATAGCAACGGCGGTAGTCTCTGTGACCAGCTCTTTGTACTTGATCACATACTGAGCACTTCCCGCTCCACCGGTTCCAGATTCGGACCAGAAAACACGGAACCTGATCTCTTCTCCGATGTCGATGTCTGAAGGAATCAGCCAAAGCTGACCGTAGGAATCGTCGTTTGCCGCGGCGGTGAAACCGCAAATCTCCGAACTGTTGATCTGCGCTAGCTCGGGATTGCCTGCGCCGAACGATTCCAGATTATCGGCAGTGCCGGCCACGTCGTAGCCGATGTTTGGCACCGACCACAGAGGCCGACGCACTTTATGGGCTACGAACTGAGAGAAGGCCGGGCTTGAGGTTTTGAGCTGCGTTACCCCTTCGGTCCCTCTGAAATTGTGTGGTGTTATAGCTGCCATGGTGTCACCTCCCTTAGCTGAACTTCACCGAGGTGAAGACATAATGGCTGTGAGGATTGGGAACCGCACAGGTGTACTCACCGATGATCTGGGATTTCTTGCGGTCGCCGCCGTCGTCCAGGTCCTTCTTGAAGAACGCACGGCTTGCCAGTGGCCCCAGACCCAGACGGTTGGCGTCCATCACGAACACATGGGCGTGGAGGTCGGAGCAAACCAAGACATCCAACTCAACGCCACCGACGTACAACTTGGTCACGTTCGTGCCGTAGGTCATGTTGGTCGAACTCATGGGGTCGGTGTCGTGCTTGACGTAGGGGACGCCCCAGGAGTCAATCACACGCTTGGTGTACAGGCCAACTGCAATGATGTTCGGGCGAGCGCCGTAATCCATTGCGGCCTCTACGGCATCTTCCACGTCAGCCAACTGCAACGCACCGTCACCCAGGTCTGCAGAACTCGGGGTTGCGAGACGCTCGTAAATGCCGTCCATCTCGCCGGCAGTGGCGGTGGTGGCGGCTGCGGTGTCAACACCCCACAGAAAAGCGTTCTGAAGTTCCTTCTTCAAAACCTTCTGTTGGAACATTTCCTGGTAGCTGACCTCGTCGCCTTCCCTGCCGTACCGATACACGGCCTGGGAGGTGCCGGAAACCACGACGTCCTTTGCGAATATCTGGGTGTAGTTCGTGACGTCGTTGCCCTGAATGATCCTGTCGCCCGTGGAACTTGCGGCGAAGCCCTGTGCTCTCGGCTTGCCAAGGGAGGTTACGGGGGCTGCGTCAGAGTGGTCAGCGTCAGCGCCGGCGCCGTGTGAACGGGTGCAACCGGCGAAAGTCTTGTTGTCCGAGGTCGTACCGAGCAAGATCGTCTCTTCGTTGATCTGTACGACTTCACCAGCGGCAAAAACCGCTTCGGAAAAAGTGAACGATGTATCACCAGAAGAAATCGAACCATCCAGCGTTGTGCGCGCAGGTCTGTCCTCGATCTCGATGTAGTGATAGACCGGGTTGGTGCAGGGGGTCGGGAGCGAATCCAAACCCACCGCGGTTACGATTGGTGTCTCCCACGGAGCCAGGTGATAGATCCTATCGGCATAATTTGCGGGTATGCCGACGGACTCCGAGGTTGACGTCATTGTGAATTTACTTGCCTGTGCCATGTGTTATCCTTTGAGTTCCTGTTCGAGTTTGGCGGCCTGGTTCGAGAGTTCCTGTATCCGCAATTCGACGCGATCCGAACCCCTGTTGACCAACAGTGACTTGAGTTCTTCCTTGATTTTGTCGAGCTGCATCATCTTGTCGTTGCCTTTGCCCCCGGTAGTCGGGCCGCCCTGAGCCGATGCAGGTGCCCCGCCGTTGCCCTTGAAAAACGCCGGGTGTTCCTCCTTCATCTGTGCGAGGAATTCTGCCGCATCCAGATCAGAGTTTTTGTTCTGGGCTTCTTCGAGTTCTCCGGCCAGGAACTTGGCGCATTTCTCGTCCTTGGCTCCTGCGGTGACGGCAATGTTGATCCGCCTGGTCAGCGCCAACTCTGCGTTGAGCCTTGCAAGATCGGACTTTGCCTTTTCCGCCTGGGCCTGTGCCTTCTCGATCTCCGACTTATCCTTCAGCTCGTACTCTTCGATCTTGGCCTGCATTTCTGCCAACTGCTTTTCAGTCGCCCTGAACTGTTCCTTGGCTTGCTTGGCTTCGCGGTTGGCACGTCGTTTCTGCTCGAGAAGGTCTGCTACTTTTTCTGCGCTCAAATCCTGGGTACCCGGGTTATCGTCCAGCGATGTTCCGGGGTTGGTGGACTCCTGGTCCTGGTTCGTACCGTCCTGCGGTTTTTCGTCTGCCATTGTTTCCTCCGTCGGCCAGCGACTTAAAAGAAAAACCCCGGCCGGCGGATCAACCGCCAACCGGGGTTCGGTTCTCCCGATGCCCGGGTGCTACTGCTTTATTGCAACTCTTCGGGCTTTATGTTGTGTATCACTTGGATGTCGACTATTTTACCGGCCCGGTACTTCAACTCCACACGCCCATAAAAGCACGTTTGTGTTAACGTGTCAAGATGCTTTTGTATCATCTCAAGTATTGTTTCTTTTTTTTTCATTTCTCCAAATAGCCTGATGGCTTCACAAATGTCTGACGGTTCTTGTATGCAACCATGATTCTAACCTGATTATCGGTCATCCATCTTTGAGCAAGCCTATAATGTAGGGGTTTCCACCAAAGGGGCGGTTGCCTCTTTGCGAATTGCAAAGACAATTTTGTTTCTCCCCTGGCCGGGATTTCGTATATCTTGATCCCGCACGACTTCGGACCCTCGACACATGCACCGGGGGTGATGCGTCCGTTTTCCTCCATCGTGAGTTTCATAATGACCTGCCCGGTCGGTCCGTTTGGTATCGTGATTGCCATCACTCGTCCCCGTGGTATGGGAATTCTGCGCCTTCCCGCCTCAGTTCCCGACGCTTGCGGTTGAACTCGGATTCCCTTTTCTTCTCGTTCGTGACAACCTCACCCTGCGACAGCTCTTTCCCAGGCCACCCCGACCCCTTCAGGAGAAAGTCGGTCTTCGAAACGATGCGCTTCGCACGTTTTCCGCAACGGGCACACCTGATGGTGTCCCGTGGGTTGAATCCGTCCAGCCTTACTTCGGAGATCTCCCCGCATTCGCATTCGTACTCGTAAATAGGCATCATCCCTCCTACAGCCAGCCCTTGAGCTTGGCGTGTTTAATTGCTTGGTCGATTGCATAGTTCTTTTCGGCTGCGGCAAGGGCAACGAACTTTCGGGTCAGGTTGTTTCTATACGCAACCTCTGCGTTGCTTGACCCGTCCGTTCTCCCACCAACAAAACTTAAGACAAAGCGATCCGCGTCTACATAGCTCAACTGGTGAGAGTTGAGCATCTGTCCCGTCCACACCAACCAGTCCCCGGGTGTGTAGGGGTTACGCCCTTTCTTTCTCTTGTATGCCTCGTATGAGTTAGAGTACTTTCTGAATTTTGCACCCCTCGGTGTCTGCCCCCTGTCGATGCGATCATGTATGACGTTGCGGCATTCCAACCCGGTGGCGGTAAGCAGACGCTTTCTGAGATCGCGGTCAAATAACTCCTTGTCGAAACCAACCAGTTTGGCACTTATCTTGATTGTCATCTCGGCCCCTTTACGTGCTCGTCAACCTCTCCCTCAAGCACGGGGTCAAATCGGTGACGGCAGTTATATCCACCCCTCCAGGTCATGACTGGGACCGGCTGTCCCTTCCGGCCCCACTTATCAGCGGTATTCTCGAACATCTTGGCCGTACCTATCCTGTTGATCCAGTGCCCACACCAATCACGAGTCACTTTGTCATCTGGGCCACGGTATCGAAACCACTCGATCCCGGCTTCTTTGGCGTTCGCAAACCTGACAGACGAGTTGAACGAATGGAGAGCGGTTACAGCCAGGGTCATAGCCTGGTGACGCTTGATTTCCAACTTCCTCTGGATGGAGCCAATCAGGTCCTTGTATTCGGTGGTCCCGGTGATCGACCGTCTGAGCAATGCAGAGACATCCTCAGCGGCTTGGTTGCCTACCTGGACCAGTTCTGCCTCGGTGCCCTCTAGCAGCATCCTGACGGCATGCCTGGACGTGGCAACAAATTCCTCTTTCCATTTCTTGTCGAAACCCTTTGACTCGGCCTCCTTCTTGGCCTCGCGGAACAACTCCGTCAACCCGTTCAGCTCGGTATACACAGCATCCCTGTAGCCAAGAGCATCCATTTGTGTGCGGATCTCTCTGAGGGCCGCGTCAATGCGTTCTATGTTGAGAGCGTCCCTGACCACGATCCCCTTGTCCGTTGCCAGGTCTTCCAGTATACGGCGCAAGTAGTTTTCCGCATTCGCAAATGCGTTCAGAAATGCGGCTTCTACCCGGGGTTCTATGGACTCAGGTGGCATTGCTCTTCGTCTTCTCCGAATTCAATTTTGACAACAGGCGTAGTCAATACATCCACATCAACATTTAGAATTTCTGCCAGCCGCCACAGTCTGTCACTTGGCAAACCCGAACCCTTGGCTTGCCGAAACAACCAAGGATGAGAGATCCCAAGCTTTCTTTGCAATGCGCGAACCGTCGTGCCGGAAGCTGCAGCAAGGATCTTCAACCGTTTATGAGATATCCTTATCCTTTTCTTCTCGTCCTTCATCCTCGTTACCCTCCTGTTCTGGTTTTTCTTCCTCTTCTTCTTCCAACTGGTTGGCGAATTGGTTGGCCATTGGGGCAAATGTGCTTGCCCTACTTTTTGACCTCTCCTGATTGTATTTGACGTTCTCTTCGACGGCGGCTTCCGCCTGCTCCCTGTCCTCCCGGTAACGCACCATCCTCCAATCAACCGGGGTTGAAACGTCGGATTCGATCTCGGCCGCCAGCCTTCGACCCTCTGCCTCTGGTTCCTCTTCTATATCCATCTCACCCGGATCTATTTTGACCCGGTACTTTTCCAACCCCTTTATTTTGTCCTTGGCGTAAGTGTTGGAAACAACCAAGGCCCTGTAGACGCTTTCCTCTGCCGCGGGTAACTGGTAGGTCAACATCTCTTCCCGGTGCTCTTGTAGTGGCTTGTTGCGGAGCTTGATCGCATACCCTGTCTCAGGTGCTCCGCTCTCTTTACGCATCGATGTAGACGGAAGGCCGGAAAGCATTGCTTTTACTTCGGCAAGCTCTTGGTAGAAATCGAACGTCTCTTCAACGGGCAGGTTGGTATCAACATTCTCGAGCGTTTCTCCGGCAACCAGGTCGAGAACTTGCGAGGGCCCGAGCGTCTTGACGTTCAGGGGTTGACCATTCTCGGCCATCGTATGGACCCACACACCGAATGCCTTGTAATGAATTGCCTGCCTGATGTCGGTAAGCCCCGAGTTGATTGCCCGGTTGATCGTAAGCATATCCTCATCGCCCACGGTGTAGAGATCGGTTGAATCGTCGTCTTGCCACCAAACAAATGGATACAACGGATTCCCTGTCCTGGGGTCGGTAAAAGGAATCACGTCGTCTTGATTGAAGTATGTATCGTTGGCTCCATCGGTCACGAAATGAACGGTATTCCTTCCCGTAACGGCTGCGGCCTGCGGGTCACGTATTCCCCAGACCTCGTATCTCTTCGCCTGTGCCGTAAGGCCCTCGAGTCCGGGCAGTTCAAATAGCACGGCCCACGAACTATCGTAATCCCACCAACGCCAAGGGTCGGGAACGATATAGACTTTATGAGGGGGCCAGATAGAGTATCTGAGTTTTTCCCGCCTGTCGTCCCACCACGATTTTACAGCGCACCTGTGACAGCCCTGAGTTATCCGGTCCGCCTTCTGAAGCATCGACCATGTTGACGTTCTGCCGACAAAGTCCTGAAACAAATCCTGTGCTTTCCCTTCTACCCGCTCCCCGTCTTCATCTATCAGGTAAATCTCTCCCGTGTTCAGAAAGCACTTTGATTTTTCCTCCATCTCTTTTCGGACCAGGGGAAGATTGACTTGCTCCTTCTTTATCTTTTCGTGAGTCTGGGGGAACCGTCGTTTTAACTCGTCGTTCATGTCCGCTTGCATGGCTCCGCGCATGTAGTTCATGCGGGTTTCCATCTCATCGTAATACGTCGTGTTGGTTGGCTGCGGCTGCCACCGCCTGGATTCCTGCAGCAACGACTCCATATTTGCTTGACGTTCTTTCTGCAACAGGCGGTTGAAGAACTGAGCAAGTTTCTGTTTTACGTCTTCGCCTAACATTCGATGCTCCTATGCAATTGACCGGACCCGAGACTGTAACCGAATCACGGGGAAGTGGTTGATAACGAGGTAACGGACACAATCACAGGCATGGTCAACGATCCCGTCCTTGATTGGTTCGTTGGATACAGGCTTTCCGTCCTTGTCCTGGGGATAGGAATAGGCTTCCATTGCATTGACAACGGCTCGACCGTGTTTCGCCTCAGCGACCTGTTCCGAAAAATACAGCATAGGAACACCGGAGGCAGGCATCAGGGCGCGGCCGACGTGCTCGATTCCGTTTCGGATCAGCCTCAGCCTTGCGTTGTTCGTGTATTTGATAGGCACCCCAAGAATCTTTTTTGCTATCTGGATCTGATCCATGCCGGAGCTCGCGTCCTTCCCTTCGCCGGCCGGGTCGGCGCATGCCTCATGTATCTGGTAGCCAAGTTGCTTTGTGCGCTTGCACAGGTCTTCGGTCCTGATGTTTTCGGGGTAGAGTTCGGCGACAACAACAGCCCCACCGTTTGGCAGCATCTTGCCTCGGAGTTCGTAGCCCTTGGGGAGCATCTGGGCGATCAACACATGGGGTGTTCGGTACGCCCAATCAATGACGGCGACGGTTTTCAATCGGCTGTCAGGGTTCCATGGTATGACGTGTACGTTACGATCCAACTCGGGGTAGACCTGACCACCCGGGGGAACAAACTGGCCTTCAATGTACGCCTTCTGCAAACTGGCCGGGACGTTTGCCAGCATGCTGTCAATGGCTTCCTTCGTCAGAAATGGATTGTCAAGTGTTCGGACATGTATAATGCGCCTATTGGCATTGTTCCTGCCTGCAAATTCTTCTTTGAGCCATCCGTAATGCGGCGTTCCAGCATATCCGATCCTGGGATGCCCAGCTTTCGGATCACGAACCCGAGCCACAGACCTATGCAAAAGGTCTGCACCCATTAAAGCTACTTCGTCGCCAACCAGCCACGCTGCTTCATACTGTTCTAGTTTGTCCAGATTATGTCCAGACAGGTAAATAATTCTGATCCCACGCTCCATAAATATCGTGTTGTCCTGCTTCGACTCGTCAACGATCAGATGTTTTGCAGCAGGTCTTAACTTGTTGTTTACGAAATCGCGGAGCATCTTATAGTCCGGCTCAATCAAAATACCTGGACATCCGGGGTTAGCGAACGTAGAAACTTCAATGTACTTGAGAAGTCCGTGTGACTTGCCGGCACCCCACCCGCCGGCCATGTATGTGATGAACGAATCGGAGTACGCGAACCGGTCCTGGCTATCCAGAGACCCAAGCGTCTTACTCTGATCCTTCGGATCTCGAAAGCCCCACACTCGCATTGTATGCTTTGATTGGATCTCCGTCAGAAGCGACAACAACAAACCTGCTGTCAGAAACGCTAAGACGACCAACCCAATCCTCTTTGTAGTCCTGGTCTTCCGCTTGCCTGAATTCCTGTGGCTGACCGAGCACCCGTAACAATAATTCCTTGATCGCCAACACGTCGCCTTTCTTCGCCTTCTTGAGCAAAGCAAGTACCACCTCTTCCATGTCTTCAGGGGTGACACACTCGAAAAACTTAGACCGGAGCGCTGCAACCTTCTTGACGTATGGACTACCAGGCCCTCCCTTATTCCCCTTGGCAAATTGGCCCTTGGTGTTCCTGCCGTTTGACCCGTTTGTAGACGGACTCTCTTTTCTCTTGGCCTTGCGTTTGGCGGGTTTTTTCTTTGAGGATTTTTTAACACGTTTTCGCGGCATCGTTTTGGCGTCCTGCGCCCTATGGGGTCCAGCCCCGTGACAGTCATGCCATACTGAACATACGTTACACGACATCAAGGCCATGTGTCAAGGGATATCGTGACCATTGTGTCATACGGGTATGACACTATCGCCAGATTGACCGAAGGTGATGTGTCAGGGTAGGTTTACCGGATGCGTCCTTATCCTCCAGAGGGGCCAACCGTAACCGACGAGAGGGCGTCACGACGGAAATGGTGGGCGCTGGAGACAACCAGGGCAAAGCGGGAGATATGGGCGCGTCAGTTTTTGTCCGATGCTTTGGAAGTAACAGAAGGGGAAGGGGATGTTATATGGCTCCGTTGAGTTCTGCCCATGATTTCCATTCGCTCACGTTCATGGCCTCTCACCTCACATGTCTATTAGATATTCCACAGCCCTGAGAGCTGCGGTAATCCCCATGACTGACCCCTCGTCGGCCAGGGTTCGCAGCCCCTTGACTATCTGAGCCGCTTTGCGGATTCCGTGGGATAGGTTTCCTTTGCCAAGCTCAAGTAGGATGGCTCGCTCCGTGTCGCTCAGTCTTACTGTGTAGTGGGGGGTTGGCATGGGTTACGATCCACACGGATGCCGTCTTTGTGATGCCGGCCACGGATAACCTGGGCAATTGGGGCTCACACAATAAAAGACACATTTCGACTCGTCGCCGTCTGCCCATCCATGTGATCGGTATCGCCGGTAGGTTTTGCAATTCGGGCACCATTCTTCTCCGTCAAGAACAGATTGCAACGGAGTCCCACATGTGTGACAATTCCCACAATTCATCTCTCACCTCCCGTGCCCACCGGGGCACATAGTTCGGGGCGGGAGTCGGACCCGCCCACGGGGGTTATTTCGGCAGCGCCATGCCATGCCAGTTTTTGCAACGTTGCCCTGTCTCCAGGACCACCCCGTTGTTCGGCGGGGCCAGCGCGATCCCACCCGCCTTGCTCGCTGCCCTGTCTGCTGCTACTGGCGATGTGTGGAGGCTCGACACTCTACCATCTGCCATCACTACCCAGTTGCATCGCTTGTCATCTGTTCTTGCCATTTTCATTCTCTCCCTCTCTTTCCCGTCCGCGTTGCGCGGCAAAGCCTGGGGGCCGGAGTTACCGACCCCACGGGGGTTATTGGATCTCTTTGATGACTGGCCAGTAGTCGCCGGATTCGCCATCGGGGCAAGCACCCCGTTCTGGGCCGTTGATGCCCTCGTTGTTGTACAGCTCAACATCGTCTACGGGAATGCCCTGCCTCTCAGCATACTGCTCGGCCATGTGGAGGCACAGATCCTCCGCACCCCCCAGGTCATCGCAGATTTCCCCGGAATCGTCCGGGCTACCGCCGAATTTTACCAGATACCTTGTCATTGCCATTGTCTCCCTCTCTCTCTCAATCAATGTTCGCGCCAGCCGCCATGGCTAGCGCGTCGTCCTCGTTCCTGACCCGCAGCGTGATCGCAGCTAGCGGCAGGGGCATGTCGGTGCCGATACCCGAGATGGCTGCGATTGATACATACCACACATCGCTGTCGGCATCCTCGCCATCGTCGTATTCCGACCAGGCTCTCGCTCTAATGGGCAGGTCAGGGCATTCTGCTTTGATTTTCTTGATGGCTTTTTCAACTTTTTTGGTTTGCGTTGCGTTCATGTCTCTATTAATATGCAATCCCTGTGCCACAACCCGACATTTTCGCAGTCAATGAATTCAACAAGTTACGACGTGATGGCGGTCACGT
>CAZDDA010000040.1:0-12061 GCA_964504085.1 uncultured Thermotogae bacterium
CGTCAGTTTCCTCGCAGCCGAGGTATCCGACGCGCAGGATCGTCTGAGCCTGGAGAATCGCCTCTCGAGAACGCTCGAACGATTCCCGCAAAGCGATGCCAATCGGGACGGAACTCTCACGCGGGAGGAAGCGTTCGCCTTTTTCCGCAAAGATTTCGAAGTTCAACTTCTGTTGCTGCTCGTCATACAAGGCGATGTAGAATGTATCTAGTTTCATCAAGTGAGCGATCCGTTCGTAGATCAATTCTAGGACTTCGCTGAGATCCAGTGTGGAAGTAGTGAGAAGGGCTATCGTGTGAAGAGCGGCCATTTCCTCAGCACGCCGTTTGGTGACATGATAAAGGTCGGCATTCTCAAGTGCGATTGCCGCTGCACGGGCGAAGTCGTCCAGAAGCTGAACGGTTTTCTCGTCGAAAAGCCAGGAGAAGCTATCTCTACATCCAAGTGGCCGATCAAATCGCCCCTCACAAAGAGTGGCGCTCCCTCGTATTACCTCACCCTTCGCCAGCTTTGCAATCGCCTTGGAAACCGATGTGACACTGCGTTGTCCAGCTTAGCGCGTTACGGCCTCTTGCTCATCAAGATAACTTGATGAGCAGTCACTTGGTGTACGCCTTCTCACAACGCTCTACATCTGTTGCTTGTTCTTTCGTTTAGCCTTAGTTTGAGTATTGGATCCCATCGACATCAATAACTTACTTGCTAGGTGTTCTGGGCCCAGAGGCCACAGGCAACTGTGCGGGTAATCTTTGTCGTATTGTCGGAGGAAGTGAGCCGGAGGGGCAACGGCTGCAATCCTCAATTGGGTGGGGGAAGGCTGCAGAGGGACTTCGGACCGGACAGCAGTGTTTGGGAGTAACAGACTGCCCGGACCTGCGGTAGCGGGCGGAATCCTACACGTCGATGTGCCAGGGGTCACGAGGGTGCGTATCGCTGAAAAGTGTTTCTACCCATCTCCTTTGCTCGGTACATGGCGATGTCTGCGTTCCTCACAAGCGTCTCCGCGTCATCAGCGTCTTCGGGGTAAAGGACGACTCCAATGCTGGTGGAAATGCGAAGCTCGCGTCCATCGATCACGAGCGGCTCCCAAACGGTCTGAAGCAGCTGTTGGGCAATCCTCTCCGCGTCTTCGTACTGGGCGATCTCAGGGAGAATGAGCATGAACTCGTCTCCGCCCAAGCGGGCAACGGTATCACTCTTGCGCCGGAGGCCTGTGAGACGCTTGCCAACAGCCTGGAGCAGTTTGTCTCCCACACTGTGCCCCAGCGTGTCATTCACCTTCTTAAAGTGATCCAGGTCGAGCATCATGACCGCGAGTTGTCGCTGGTTACGGTGGGCATGATCCAGCTCTAAGTCGAGGCGTTCGCTGAACGCCTGCCGGTTCGGCAAGCCGGTCAGTGTATCGTGGGTAGCCATGTAAGCGAGTTGCTCCTCCACGCGCTTGCGTTCAGTAATATCACGGCCAAGGGCGATCGATCCGATAGGGTTGCCCTTCTCATCCACCAGACATCTCTCGTGCCACGAGATGACTTTGGTTTGGTTGTTTTTGCAGTGGATGGTTGTTTCAAGTCCCTCTCGGGTTTCTCCCTTTTCAACGACAGCGGTAACCTTTTCAACTAGCGCTTTCCGATACGCATCATCTGGGTAGAGCCATTCCCAGATCTTGGCGTGACCGACGACCTCTTCCTTGGAGTACCCGCTGATAGCTTCAGCTGCGTTGTTCCAGATCAGCACATTGTGATTTTCATCGAGCACATCCAGCCACACATTGGCGTTTTCAATGATGCTTTCTTGAAACTGGCTGAGCTGGTGGATCTCTTCTTCCGCCCGCACTTGGGCGGTGATATCTTCCTGAATGACGACGATATGGGACTCTCCGCCGCTACCGGCCTGGATTGGAAAGAGCGTTGAAAAAAAGCATACGGCTCCCTCGCGCGTCGTCTTGTATTTGACCGTCCCCATGTTAAGATCTTGGCGGAATCGGACTATTTCACCGGCTAGGGCGCGCTGAAAGCCCTTCCGAAAAGGCTCCTCGTCTTTTGTTGTATCTCGAAAGACGTTCCAGCTTCCGACCAGTTGGGCTGGGTCGGACACGCCGAATAGATCGAGTGTTGCCTGATTGGCAAAGATCTGGGTTCCTTCCTCATCGGATATCCAGATGCCAAATGGAGCATTCTCAAAGATCTCCCGGTAGCGCGCCTCGCTCACTGCCAGTGCTTTCTCTACGTGCTTGCGGGCGGTTATGTCACGGATTATCGTGATGACCCGAGATGTCTTCCCATCATCGTCCAGGATGGGTGTCTTCCGTGTTTCACTCCACACTGTGTCCCTACCGACCAGGGTTTGCTCTTCTGTGATCAGCAGTCTTCCGGTTTCGAACACCTGTTTGTATTCCTCTTGGACTCTATTTGGGAGGAAAGGGAGCAACTCGAAGAGTTCTCTCCCGGTGGGGTCGTCCCGTATGTCGAGCTTACAGAGCTGGCTTCGAAACTGCTCGTTGAACAGGATGAGCCGGAGATCGCGATCTACTACGTGGATGAAATCGTTCATTGCATTGATCGTGGAGCGATACCGTGCCTCGCTTTCGGCTAGCGATTTCTCCGCTTGCTTCTGGGTCGTTATGTCGGTGAAGACGGTTTGCACACCGGCAAAACGACCCTGCTCGAATCGAGGACTCCCACTGACCAGCACGCAACGGCGGCACCCGTCCTTGCGAACGATCTCTAGCTCATACGAGCTGGCCATTCCGGCTGACCGCTCTTTCAAAACTTCTTGAACAATGGCCTGCTGATCGCCAGGAACGACCGTTGTCCAATGCTGCCCTATCAGTTCTTCGATCGGATAGCCGAGTAGGTCTGCTGCAGCTGGGTTGAGAAACGTGAGATTCCCGTCAGCGTCTTCTACTGAGATGCCCACAACTACGTTCTCGACGATGCCTTTGTTGAACGCAGCAAGTTGTCGGGTTTCCTCATATAGCCGTGCATTCCCCAAGGCTATGGCGAGCTGGTTGGCCAATGTCTGTAGAACGAAGATCTCCTCCTCGTCGAATGCTTCGAGCTTATCACTGTCTATATCTAAAACGCCTATTATCTGGTCTTCCACCTTGAGAGGCACAGCCAGTTCAGATCTGATGTCTGGAAGCAGCTCATCAGAAAGATAACGGGGCTCCCGGCTGACATCGTTGGCCAAGAGAGGCTCCCCGGTGTTGGCTACCCAGCCAATCATCCCTTCCTTGCCAACCTTGAACTGTTGCATCTTGTCTTTCCGTCGTTCTACTACGCTGGGGCTGCTACTGGTCTCAAAAACGGCATAACCCTGGGTTTTATCGACGAGAAAGACATCCACCTGGTAGTACCCAAAGCGCTGCTGGATAGCAGTGGCGGCGTAGGAAAGCAGTGAATTGCGGTCAAGGAAGGAGGAGGCCTTTCTCGCAACCTCCCCGATGAACTGTAGTTGGCCGACCCGCCGTGCCAGCGCCTCCTCCGTTTGTTTCCACTTGGTGATGTTGGAAAGCATTCCGTGGACCCCGACCACACGATTTCCTTTGTAGGTTGGGCGGCTAGACGTGCGGACCCAACGTATTTCGCCGGACTTGGTTAGGACTCGATACTCATTCGCGGTAAGAACACCAGAGAGAATGCTCGCAAAACTTTCTTCAAGACGCGGTAGATCGCCCTGATGAATGTACTTTTCAAAATGACTTCCGATAACTTCTGATGGAGTATATTCGATAAGCGACTCTACAGCAGGGCCAATGAAGGTGATTATGCCATTGCTGTCTGCCGCGTAGATTACCTCGGTAAGATTCTCTACTAGGTCGCGATATATTTTTTCGCCTTCTCGTAGCGCCTCTTCCGCCTGCTCTTGCTTGTTAGCGACTTGTTTGAGTTCCGCTACACGTTGCCGCAGTTGTTCCAATTCTCTCTGCAACTGCTTGCTGGGTCTTTGTTCTTCTTTCACTCTGCATCTCCTAAAGTATCGCAGACCGTAATGATCCTTAGGTTGCATGCTACATGTCTTTGTTCAGACACATTCCTCTCTCGCTTTGTTTCTAGACGTTCATCCCGTGCTTGTCCTATTTGTCGTCGTTGATCGAGAACACCTATTATACACGCCGCCCACCGCCGGGTGAGCGAATGAATCAGCACGAAATGAGTTGGCTTTCTTTAGCGCATGAGGAGCGCATTCGTTAATCTTTGCCGACTAGAGGAAGTGGTTTCATTGCATATTGACCAGTTCAGGCTAGAACGCTTGCAGTCTGCTGGGGGCACCATGACTTTCATAGGCCGGAGAGCCGATTCCCCCGAGGTGTTTCTAGGAGAGACGCGCACCGAGATCCAACAACGCGTGACGTGTCTCTGGCAGCAGCAGCCATCACTCCTTTCTGGCTACTGGGATCCGTTACCGTTGTACTTTGGTGGAGCGGACGTCGGTTTACCACTGCTGGGTGGGATCGCTGGGCGACGGAGTTCGTCCGAGCGTGAATCCAACATTGACCGGGGATGATGATGGACGTCACCATACTAACGGAACAAGATATCCGTGAATGCGTCAGCTTCGAAGACGAAGCCATCGAGGCCGTCGCGGAGGGGTTTTCCAAGCTTGCCCAGGGCGAGGCAACAGTTCCACCGGTTCTTGTCGTACCGGTACCAGAGAACCACGGCGAAGTTGATGTTAAGACCGCCTATATTCGGGGCCTTGACACGTTCGCTATCAAGATTGCAGCCGGCTTTCACCACAATCATCGTCTGAATCTACCGACCGGCAGCGGGATGATGGTTATGATCAGCTGTACGACGGGCTTTCCTCAAGCCATCTTGCTGGACAACGGATACCTGACCGATGTTCGAACCGGAGCAGCGGGAGCACTTGCCTCTCGTCATCTTGCTTGTGAGGCTATTGAGACGGTCGGGGTTGTCGGGTCCGGTGTACAGGCCCGGTATCAAGTGAGAGGGATCGCCTTGGTCAAAGATTTTCGCCGCCTACTTGTCTTTGGAATACTCCCGGAGCAGGTCGACCGGTATGTGGATGAAATGCAGGCCGAGCTGGGCGTTGAAGTCATCAAGGCGGAGAGCGCGGAACAAGTTGTACGAGAAAGCGATGCCGTTGTGACGACCACGCCTTCCCGCACACCCTATCTCAAGGCCTCTTGGGTGCACCCAGGCCTACACATCACTGCAATGGGATCAGATGGGGAGGGCAAACAGGAACTATTCCCACAGGTCTTCGAGCGCGCGGATCTTATTGCTTGCGATCGGAAGTCTCAATGCTTTCGGTTGGGTGAATTGCATCACGC
This sequence comes from uncultured Thermotogae bacterium, assembly GCA_964504085.1. Taxonomy (GTDB): domain Bacteria; phylum Bipolaricaulota; class Bipolaricaulia; order UBA7950; family UBA9294; genus CAZDDA01. Next base: position 5,297 of record CAZDDA010000040.1, read on the forward strand.
TCTGGAGAAAGGTGTCCTTACCCGGGGAAGCCCAGTGTACGAGCTCGGTGAACTGATTCTTGGACAACAGCCGGGGCGTGAATCGGAAAGTCAAATCACCGTGTGCGACCTTACCGGCGTAGGGGTTCAGGACACGGCCATCGCCCAACTTGTCCTCGGAAAGGCGTTGCAAAGGGGACTCGGAACCGTCTTCGACGCCTAGTCTCGCGTGCACCAACTCAGCGCATGGTGGGTTAGCAAGAGCATTGCCTCGAATGGTATGATGGAAGTACGATGCCTTGTGAGACGATCGAATACCGGCCGATTGGAGTTATTCACTCCCCATTTTCCGAGGCGCAAGGGGTCCCAATTCAACCTCGATTCGGCCGAGGGATTGAAGGGACCGTGAGAGTCTTCCCTGAGCACGTGGAAGGCCTGAAAGATCTCGATGGGTTCAGTCACATTACTCTGCTCTATCACTTTCACCGCTCGAGCGGCTACGCCCTTGCAGCCAGACCGTTTCTCGATGGGAGGAAACGGGGCCTTTTCGCTACGCGGGCGCCGCGGCGACCGAATCCAATTGGACTCTCCACGGTGCGCCTGGTAGGAATCGAAGGAGCCACGTTGCACATCGTCGATCTTGACATCCTGGATGGGACGTCACTTCTCGATATCAAGCCGTATGTCCCAGCATTCGAGCATCCTGAGGCGATTCGAATCGGCTGGCTCACTGGGAAACTGACCGAGGGAGACAGGCCTACTTCGGATGACCGATTTGTGACGTGTTAAGGCACACGCATCCGATGAGGAAGCAGCTCTATGTCGCAAATCTTGCCGCCCCGACGGACTACTATCAGCCTTGTGGTCACCCTGTGTTGGTGATCGGGGAGATGACTCCTGCCCATGCCTGCGAGGCGTTTTAGCGCCGTTGTGAGTTTGACTTCGCAGGGCCCGCCGCTGTAAAAGGAAGCGGTAGATGGGGTGGGTGTTTCTTCGGGATAAGGTGGAGCATACCATGATGGCGGACCACTTCGAGATTCGAGAGATGGTGCCAACCGATGCCGATGCCGTCGCGCAATTGGCCGGTCTATTCGAGCCGGTTTCAACAACGGTCTTCCAAGGGATTGAGGCCGAGGATATTGCGGCTTGGGTGAGAGAGCACCTTGCCAAACCCGAATGGGCGGGCTTTGTCGCGGAAGTCGAGGGCGAAGTGGTCGGATTCGTCTTCTGTCAGAACATGGAGGGACAGCTGAGCCGGTTTGTGTTTCCGCAGGTGCAGGAGATGGTCTATCTTCTCTATCTGGCTGTAGACGAGGCCTTCCGAGGGAAGGGAATTGCGCGGGGACTCATTCGCGCTTGCGAGAATCTAGCTCGAACGTGGGGACGCACCAGCCTTCTCCTCGACGTCGCTGAGGACAATCCAGCTCTCAGGCTGTACAAACGCCTCGGTTTCAAGCGGCTTGGAGCGCAGGTCTTCCTGAGCAAACAGCTCTGACTGTCGCTCACGACGCTTCACGTCCTGTTTCCGAGATCACCGTATAGGCAACATCTCAACCTTCGGTATTGTCAGGGACCTCTTCCAGGATGTCTTCGATCTCTTTCTCCATGTCAGTTGCGTCAATTCCACCGAAGGCGATGGTAAGTCCGAAAAACGGGCCGGACAGTTCAAGAGCCGGTCCTTCAATCTCTTGGTCACCCTCTTCCCAGTTCCCCGCTAGGGTGAATAGGTACCCAAGGTGAACCTCGAAGCCCAGCCAGCTCAATGGCTGAACCTGAAAGCCCACGTACGGCTCAGCCGCAAAGAACCCCCGACTAAGCGTTGTAGAAGTTGGATCCGCAACAGCATCCTCAAAGCTCTCGGGAATCCGCTCACGCAGCTTCAGATCGAGGCCACCGCCGCCAAGGACCGCACCGACTAGAAGCAGCGATCGTTCGTTGCCGCCGAGTGCGTAGGCGATGTCCATCCCGCCAAAACCGAGCGACAATTCGGCCTTCTTACCGGCACGAATCGACGTGACCGAACCGCCCCATCCGCTACCTCCGAAACAGAATCCCCCGATTACTCCGCCACCACCCCCGCCACCGAAGGTGAACATCCGATTGGGGAGTGCGGCGTAGCCGTTTGCCGCGAGGATGCCGTTTATGCTGTCCGCCTCATCTTCGCTTCCCAGCTCGACGGTGAACAGGCCGATCAGCGGTCCACCAAAACCGAAGCCCGTGACGGGCTTGCCCAACTTCTCGTCATCTGCCAGTCCCACAAACGGAAAGAGACAGAGCAAGGCAACGATTACCAGTATCCGGACTGTGCGCATGTTCCCCTCCTTCTAAGATGTTATCGGCTACCCCCCATGAGCGTAGAAACAAAAAGCTAGTCATGCGGGAGCGTGATCGTCTCGCTGACCGTCGTTGAGACCTTTCCGAGCTCACCCGTCTGTCGCGGCTTCTCCCTGACAGCGAGAGTGACTGTGTACTCACCTTCAAAGGGATACTCAACCGTGATTACGGGAATGGTAACGGTCTTGGTTTCCTCTAGCGGCGTAATGATGTCGACATCGTCTCCAAAGGTCCACATGTACGCATCAATCTCGTCACCGTCCGGGCTGGATGACGCAGTGGCGTCTAGCACCACAACCAGCGGTTCTCCGGGTACGGGCACGACCACAAAGGACGCCACAGGAGGAACGTTGGGAAACAAGAAGCAACCTCCGATAGCCAGTGCCCCCAAGAGCACCAAAACCAACCCATATCTTCGCAGCTTGTTCATGGAATCACCTCCGGAATCGATCATAGCATGAAGAATGCGAGGCTGTGAAATCTACGTTGCTTGCGGGATGTATCGTCCCCAACCCTCCTCTCCGCAGAACCTCTCGCCGTCGAACACAACGCGGCCGCGGGAAAACGTCATCACAGGGCAGCCGACGGCCTTGCGTCCCTCGTAGGGGTTGAAGTCGGTAGCCATGTGGAGTTTGTTGGCAGAGATCGTCCACTCAGAAGCTGGGTCGATCAGGACAAAATCGCCGTCCGATCCGACGGCGATGGCTCCCTTGCGGGGATAGATCCCCAGCGCCTTGGCCGGGCCGCTGCTTAGAAGCCCCACCGCCTGCTCAAGGGAGATCCGATGTCGGGCAACCCCTTCGCTGTATAGTAAGGGAAGGAGGGTCTCCACGCCGGGGAGCCCATACGGAAGATCAAGGAACGAACCGGTCCAACGTTTTTGATCGTGGGTGAACGGGCAGTGATCGGTTGCGACGAGATCGATTGCGGCGGTGGACAGGCCCTCCCACAGCGCCTGGCAATCGGTCTGCGACCGAAGCGGCGGGGTCGCCGCGTACAGGTGGCCATCCGGCTTGGCGTAGGCCGTTTCGTCGAGCAGCAGGTACTGCGGACAGGTCTCGGCGGTGATCCTCCCCCCCGCGGCCCGAGCGGCGAGCACGGCCTTCAAGCCAAGTTCGGATGAGACGTGCGCGATGTGGAGGGGAGCCCTCGTGTGCTGGGCAATGATCGCAGCGCGGGTAATTGCCTCTGCTTCACAAATGGCGGGACGGGAGCGAGGAAGATAGTCAATGTCGAGTTTCCCTTTTGCTTCAAAGGCATCGGTTAAGGCACTAATGATCGCGTCGTTCTCCGCGTGCACCATCGCGTGTCCGCCGCAGCGAGCAAGCGCCGCAAACGCGTGATAGAGGACCCCGTCATCGCTCATCCGACCAGAGCGGGAGTAGGTCATGTAGAACTTGAACGTGTGTACCCCAAGGTCGATTGCCTCGGCAAACTCCGACTCGCGCCCTGGCCGCCAGCCAATCACTTCGCCGTGCAGGGTGTAGTCGATCGCCGCTTTGGTAGCGGTTTTCAAGCGGGCCTCGATCTGCTCGGGAATGGAGGTCTCTAGTGCTCCGACCGAGAAATCGCCGATAGTCGTAACGCCGCCGCAGGCAGCAGCAATCGTACCCGAGAGGAAGTCGTCGCTTGATTGGCTCCCGCGTACGGGAAGCTCCATGTGGGTGTGGGCATCAATTGCGCCGGGAAGCACGAGCAGGCCGGTGGCGTCGATCTCCCGTTTGCCGGAAAGCTGCGGAGCAAGAGAGCAGATTTTCTCCCCTTCGATGCCGACATCCATCCTGCTGACGCGGGTTGGGGTGACAACGGTGCCGTCCTTGATAACGAGATCAGGCATGCATCGCCTCTTCGAGGAAACGGGCAAGCAGATCGGCGATGACTGCGCGCCGGTAGTCGGCGCTCGCGCGGATGTCGTCGATCGGAAAGACCGAGTGCGCGGCGAGGTCCCGCGCCTCGGCGATGAGGGAGGCGGTCAACTGCTCCCCTTTTACGCGGTCTTCGACCTGTCTCAAACGCAGCGGCGTGGGAGCCACCGAACCGGCAGCAAGACGGATTTCCTCGATCTCGTTGCCTTGCACCCGTAGAAGCGTGCCGAGGGACGCGATGGCAATGGTCAGTGCCTTGCGCCGTCCCACTTTGTGGAAGAACGGCGTGAATTGGACGTTGGAAATGGGGATCGACAGCGCGCGAAGGAATTCGCCCTTTGCCAAGGCGGTCTTCCCGGGACCGAGGAAGAACGTCTCAAGGGGCAGTCGTCGCTTCCCTTCCGATCCCTCAAGGACGACTTCCGCCTCGTACAGAAGGAGTGGGATCGCGCTGTCCGCGGCCGGCGAAGCGTTGACCACATTTCCGCCAAGTGTCCCGCGATTGCGGATCTGAACGGCGCCGAGTTTTGCAAGGACGATCGAAAGCAGTGGCAGGTACTCCCTGATGATCTCTGAAGCGAGGAGTTTGCTTTCGGTGACGGCGGCGCCGATTTCGATGCGGCCGTCCGTCTTCCGTATTGCGCGCAGCGAATCAAGTTCGGAGATGTCGAGCAAGAGCGTCGGTGACAAAAGCCCGCTACGCATCTTTACCAGCAGGTCGGTCCCGCCACAGAGGATCATCGCCCCGGGCTGGCCCAAGTGCGCCAAGAGCTCTTCGGTGGAGTTAACCTTCAAGTATTGCCGGCTCATACGTCTCTTCTTCTTCGCGAAGGTCTTCCGGCCGATCGATGTCGCGGATTGCGCCGGGGTCGTCCACCTCAACCAAGACGAGCTCCGCTGCGTGCGCACGGATATATCGCCGCGCGCCCACGTCCCCGGTCAATGTCGGTATGAGCTCCTGGAAGCAGGAGCGATGAAGGAAGACCGGAAAGCCTCGCTGAGCTTCGTAGCTGGGAGCCGCAATCCGCGCGCCCTGCTCTGCCCGTTGGATCACCGCGCGGATCGTCTCCGCCTTCACGGTCGGCATGTCGGCGTGGAAGACGAGAACCCCTTCCGCGGCGGGAGAAACCGATTCGATCCCGCGGATCAACGAACCGGCCATTCCGGTTTCGTAACGAGGGTTTACGACCACCCGACAGCCGGTGAAATCAACTTGGGCTTGAACCGTCTCGGCGGCGTGGCCGAGGACGACGATGATCATCTCGACTCCGGCTTTTCGGATCGCGCGAATCACGCGGCCCAACGCCGGCTCACCGTCGATCGAGACAAGTGGCTTGATCCTCCCCAGACGCTCTCCCTTCCCCGCGGCAAGAACGATCGCCTCGATCATCTCTCCTCCCGCATCCGCTCCGCCGCAGCGCGCACCGCCTCGACGATCTTGGTGTAGCCGGTACAGCGGCATAGGTTTCCCTCCAGTGCAGTGAGGATCTCCTCGTCGGTCGGATCTGGATTGTCCTGCAGGAGCGCGACCGTCGACATGATGAACCCGGGGGTGCAGAAGCCGCACTGGACGCTGCCTTTCTCCACGAACGCCTGCTGAATCGGATGCAGCGCCCCGCCCTGCGCGAGCCCTTCGATCGTGAGCACCGATTTCCCGTCGACCTGAGGGGCGAGCACGAGACAGGAATTGACCGCCCGCCCATCGATGAGCACGGTACAGGCGCCGCACTCTCCCTCACCGCAGCCCTCCTTGGTCCCGGTGAGGGCAAGGTCCTCCCGCAACAGGTCAAGAAGACGCGTTTCCGCATCGGTCTCGCGTTCGACCTGCCTGCCGTTGACGGTGAATCGGATCTTCACAATTTCTCCTTCACTGCCTCGAGCGACGGCTCCACGTGAATGGGAGCTTCCACGATCCTGCGTGCGGCGGCAACGTCCTTGAGACCATTTCCGGTGACCATCACCGCAACCCTCTTTCCGTCAAGTTCTCCCCTGTCGGCCAATTCTACCGCACCGGCGAACGCAGCGGCGCCAGCCGGCTCGGCAAAGACACCGGTTCTCTTTGCCAGTACAGAGATTGCCTCCATGATCTGTCGGTCGCTCACCGTCACGAAGCGCCCGCCATTTCTTGCCACGTAGGTGACCGCTTTGACAATGTCGCGCGGCTTTCCGACGCAGATGCTGTCCGCGACCGTCTCTGCCTCGACGTCTTCGATGACGACTTCGCTTCCATCGTAGTGCTCGAACGCCTTGGCAATCGGAGCCGCGCCTTCCGCCTGCACGCCGATGACCGCAGGGAGACGGTCGATCAGACCGAGGCATTGCAGCTCGTTGAACCCCTTACAGATGCCGCTTAACACCGAGCCGTCTCCGACACCGACAAGGACAACGTCCGGCACCTCCCAGTCCAGCTGCTCGGCCAGCTCGAGGGCACCGGTCTTCTTCCCCTCGACCAGGTACGGGTTGACCGCGGCCGATCGGTTGTACCAGCCGAAGGTTGCCGCTGCCTCGGCGGCGAGGTCGTAGGCGACGTCATAGGAGCCGTCCACCAGGAAGACCTTCGCCCCGTAGATGAGCAGCTGGGCGACCT
>CAZDDA010000041.1:0-11995 GCA_964504085.1 uncultured Thermotogae bacterium
GCATTCACTGCGTTTCGTGAGGTTGTGTGACGTCAGATCTGGTCGAACAGCCCCCCAGGAGAGAGTTAATCGGGAGATCCGGCGGCGGGAGCGATGATGTGGTGGGCATCTTCCCCAACCGGGATTCGATCATCTGGCTCGTGGGTGCTGTTCTGGCTGAGTACAACGACGAGTGGATGGTCTCTCGTCGCTACGTCTCTGTCGAAGTCCTGCAGAAGGCGGACACGGAGCGAATGGAAGAGACAGCCTCAGCGTCAAAGGAGTTGGTCGCTCAACTGGCAGAGTGATGGATGGTGCAATGCGTTGTGATCGATACACCACTTGACTAGACGTGACCGAGGTCAGCAGGATCGCAGTCTGCAGGTTACTCACACCGCTCAGGGAGCGGGTTTGATTGCGTACTGGCCGATGCGCAGAGCGAATGGAGGCATATCCGCAAGAATTGACATGTGGCGCAAGATATGCTATATGTGCAACTATGGATGACGTTGGAGGAAGACTCCGAGAACTGCGGTTGGCGCGTGGGTGGAGCCTCAAGAAACTGGCTAGTAAGGCTGGCTTGTCAGAGAGTTTCATGTCTCGGGTTGAAAGGAACGTATCTTCTCTCTCGATAGCATCCCTTGACTCGATAAGCAACGCGCTTGGCGTCCAGCTCACTGAACTACTGACTACGAGCGTGCCCCCCGGGGAACCAGAAGACCCACAGGAATGCCGTGTGTTTCGGCATGACGAGCAATGGATGATCTCGATCCCCAATTCCTCGGTGACCTACAGAGATCTAGCGCTGCAACACAGGAGATGGCCTTTCGAGATACTAGTAAACGAATTCGAGGAGGGGTACATCCACCCAGTGGTTGCGCATGACTGTGAGGAATTCGGCTACGTTCTTGAGGGTCACGTAACGCTGAAAACGGAAAGCCAAACTCATGAATTATCACGGGGGGATTGCTACTTCATCCAGCCTAATACAAAACATACATACCACACAGGGCCGAACAAGAAGGCATCAGTGTTGATGGTGTCAAGCAAGCATTTCCTTGTCAGAGTGTGAAACTCTCGTTTAGGGGGAGATTGGGAGTAGTTACCTGTTTCGAGGAGTGCAGTTGGACATTGCCCATAAACACAGCGACGAAGTGGACGGACGCGTGTTGGGAGAGATGCCATAGGGCGTGTGTTGCAGAGAGATTGTGCCAGTGATGTGAAGGCAGGAACAAGTCGAAAGGATCTCAGGCACAAAGGAAGGAGGTGATAGTTGAGTGGACGCGAGCGGGTGCGGCGAAAAAGAGGGCGCAGACAAAGGAGGAACGCAGATGTCTAGAGCGAGGGTAGTACTGTATGCACTTGCGTGTGCCGTTAGCATGCTGGCGGTTCTTGCGTGCGGCATGCAGGCAAGTGAGACACCGATCTACGGCGGCGAGTTAGTCATAGCGGACTTCTACGACATTGAAACACTTGATCCGCAGGGCGCGCAGGTGGCCAGTGATATCAGGATCGTCAGCATCTATGCGCAGGGGCTAGCTTCAATCAACAACAACTGGGAAATCGTGCCGATGTTGGCTGAGTCGTGGGAGGTCTCCGATGATCTCATGACCTACACATTCCACCTTCGGCAGGGAGTGGAATTCCATAACGGGACGGAGTTCGAAGCTTCCGACGTTGTGTTCTCATTCGAGCGGATGCTAGACCCAACGACCAACTCACCGCGCTATTCGGAATTCAAGGACCTAATCGTCTCGATCACACGGATCGACGATCACACCGTTACCTTTGAGCTAAGCAGGGTGTTCGCACCTTTCCTGGCAATGCTCGCTTCGCGAGCTTACATCACGTGCCCTGAGGCGGTCAACGCGGACAATCAGGTCACCGAGTACATTGGCACGGGGCCGTTTAGCGTCACGGAGTGGAGACGGGGCGAGTACATCGAATTCGAGCGATTCGATGGGTATTGGATGCCTGAGCTTCCGTATCTGGACGGTGTAACAGTAAGGATCATGCCGGACGACGCAGCTCGCCTCGCTGCTCTCCAAACGGGCGAGATCGATGTCATGACGACATTCCCCTTCCATCTGGTATCGCAGGTGGAATCCGGAGCAATGACTGGGATCAAGCTTGTAAGAGGCATCAATAATCCCCCCACATGGGTCATCATCAACATGAGAGATCCCCGGCCGGAGATTGCGGAGCTAAAGGTCAGGCAGGCCATCGCCTACGCAGTTGATAAGTCTGCAATCGTCAAGTCGTACGCGCTTGGGGAAGGCCAGATAGTGAACCAAGGGTATCCCGAGGGCACGTTCTGGTATGTAGATGTTCCGGATCCCTATGTGGAGGCGAATGTTCAGAAAGCAAAAGAGCTTCTCACAGAAGCAGGGTACCCCAATGGCTTTAAAGCTGAAATCATCATTTGCCCAATCGGGGATTTGGACGAGATGGGCGAAGTCTTGCAAGCGGCTCTTGCTAGCATTGGGATAGAAGCTGAAATCGCACAGTACGACTATCCTGCCTTGAGTGATCGATTGAGGAACTACGACTACGATTTCAGTACGATGGGTGCGACACCTCGCTACGATCCGCATGAGTTCTATAGCATGTGGACTAGCAACGCATCCTACGCTTTCGAAGCTGGTGGTTTCTCCGATCCGACCTACGATGCACTGGTCGCTGCCGCGGCATCGATCATTGATCCCGACGCTCGAAAGGTCATCTACAAGCAGGTAGTGAAGTACTTGCAGGATAACTTGGGAACGCTGCTTGTCTATATGAGGAACTACACTCGAGGAGCTAGGACAAGCGTACAGAACATTGGCGCGTACGTGCCAGATCAGTACGCGTGGGCTGACGGTGGGGTTGGCTTCTACTGGTTGGACGAAAGCCAGTAGCCAACCTCTGGATGCTTCTCTGCTAGATCTGAGTAGGGAGACTTGAGAGCTGCGGGAAGAGGCAGATTGAATAGGGGCAACTTCCCGCAGCTCAAATACCCTAGCTAGTGGGGAGCACCTAGATGGATGCGTCTACGGTGTATCTACAGTCAATGGACGAGACGAGCGAAAGAGGAGGGCAAGTGAGGAACCAACTTGAAGATCTAGGCTTCGTGAAGGGAAGCAAGACGAAGGTAACGCTCCCCGGTGGATCGGATCCGTTGTCACCAGTGGAGTTGCCCGCATGGGCTATCGACAGCGGAAGCGATGGCCCTGTACTTACTGTAACCGCAGGCGTGCATGGCTCGGAATATGCTAGCATTCTGGCGGCGATCAGTACATTCAAGGAACTGGAAGTGGAGGATCTCAAGAAGGGGACCCTCGTTGTTCTTCCGGTAGTCAATCCTCCCGGTTTTGCGCAGAGAGTGCCCTTTGTCAATCCCATTGATAACGTGAATCTCAACCGAGTATTTCCAGGTGAACCGGATGGCACAATCACGCTACGGATTGTACACGATGTGTTCCAGAAGGTACTTCTCAACTCCGATGCCGTGGTGGACTTGCACGGCGGGGACCTGTTTGAGCGATTGCTTACCCACACGAAGTACTTCGTGTCGGGCGTGACTGATATCGACAAGAAATCAAAGGAACTAGCCAGGCTGATCACAGAGAGATACTACCAGCCAGTAGAGTCTGGGGGAGGGTATTTGTTTTCAGAGGTGGCAAAGGCAGGAGTGCCATGCGCCATTGTCGAGGCCGGTGGCGAAGGCTTCTTCGAGAAGAAGGACTACGAGTTCCACAAGAGAGGCATCGTGAATGCTCTTAGGTGGCTTGGCATGGTAGAGGGGGAATGTGCGTTAGAAGATGAATACGAGGAAGTAACGGAAGAGCTACGAGTCCGAACAGATTGTGGAGGTTTTGTCTTCAGGCATGTCAATGTAGGAGATAAGGCAGAAAAAGGTAGTGTGCTAGCTGAGGTCATTAACGTGAGCGGGGAAGTAGCTCAACAGCTTCTTTGTCCGGCCGATGACTGCTTGGTCATGTACATGAACAGCAGAGGGGTGGTCAACACAGGGGACACCGTATTCCTCCTATGGAAGACGGTTTCCAGGGAAGAGAAGTGAAGTCGAAGGGCTAGTCTAGGCAGATACTGGAGCTGGGTATCCGAGTTTGATTCGAGGCATGGCGCTCGTGCGAGGAGGTCGAGAAGCCTGTCTCATAGACAGCGTCAGGAGTTGAATGCTTATGGGACACCCTCCAAGGGCAGCGGTAATGGGAACAGGAAGCGTAGGACTCGCGGTCGCGGGAGTCCTCAGCCTCTCGGGATTCGATGTTAGCTTGTACGAGCTACCGCAGTTTGCATCCTCGCTTGAGGCAATCGCCGAGCAGGGAGGAATCCGGGTTCATGGCGCATATGGAGAAGGACTAGCGCGCCCCCAGCTTGTGACTAGCGACATAGGAGAGGCCATAGCGGGGCGGAAGATTCTGCTCTTTTGCATACCTGCATATGCGGACGAAGCATTCACAAAGGCGTGCGCACCACATTTGCGGGATGGTCAGATACTTGTGTACCTTTCATGCTATGGCGCTCTGCGGATGTCGCGCTACCTGCAGGAGCTGGATGCTAACGCGCGTGTTGTCACCTGTGAGACGATGTCCTGTTTCTATGTAGCTGGCAAGTGTGGCGTAGCTGACATAAATGTAGCTCGAAAAAAGGAAGGGCTGCTGTTCTCAGCGTTTCCTGGGAGAGTGACGGCGGATGCGCTGCAGCAGGTAGGGCAGTTGTTCCCCGATCTAGTTCCGGCGAAGAACTCCCTGGAGACTAGCATCCACAATACGAATCCACTCTTCCATCCAACATCGTCCGTTATGAATGCCGGTTGGATTGAGGCTACGCATGGAGAATTCAACTTCGCCTTAGAGGGATTCACTCCTTCCGTGGTGCGTCTGCAACAGGCGACGGATCAAGAGAGACTCAAGGTCTGCAAAGCTCTCAACCTCAGTGTGAAATCATCGGAGGAATGGATTCTGGGCATGTACCATTTGCCCGATATGAGCTCGCTGAGGCCGAATCCAAGTGCAAGTGAGAAACCGCGGAGCAACGCCCCCAGCGATCTCTCCGAGCATAGGTACATGCTAGAGGATGTTCCCTATGGCCTTGTGCCCATCTCGAGCCTTGCCGAGCAGCTTCATATTCCCATTCCGTTAATCGATTCAGTTATTGAGTTGTCGTCGATTATTGTTGATGATGACTTACGTCTTCATGGTGTGACATCGCAGGATCTGGGGCTGGCAGGCCTGAACGCGAAAGAGATGTCAGGCTATCTCGAGACTGGTAACGCGGTGAAGCGTACGTCACACCAGCAATGAGGCGTACGTTATGGTGCCTGGATTCAGCAACACAGCGGGAAGGGCAATATGAAAGCATGGAATGGAAGTCTTGAGATCGCCGTGGGTGGCAGGACTGCCACATCTCGGGTGGATGGCCAGACGATGCCGCCACACACCGGGATGAGTGTTCGTGTGCTGGAGGACATGGTCTGTCTGGCCGGTGAGTACACTGACGATGTGCAGTTCACGTTCGGGACATCAGCACTCAACGATGCGGGCATGACCCGTGAGAAGGTCTCGATTCGCAGGAATAGGGACATGGAAATAACACTGGGCGGAGCCTTCCTGCAAGTCGCGGTATGGCAGCAGAGGCTAGAGGAGGTTCTTTCTCGTGCTGTGGATCTTGGGTTTGCGACTGCAGAGGTCTTCGGCAGCATCCCTAACCTTGACCTCTCGCAGAGGGGAGTTGGAGCCGCAGGCCGGATGCGCAAGGAGGTAGAGCGCGGCTTTGTGTGCGGTACATCCGAAGCGATTGCACCCGTGCAGGAAGGCAGAGAAAACGACATCGTGAGAGGTGGTGTCAAGTTCGAGAACATCCAATGGGAGCCGCCTGCTCGTGCCTCGGAGCGGCACACTAGCTACTTGCAAGCGAAGCATGACTCGAATGTGAATCCGGTCTGCGGAGACGCTTCGGAGACCATAACCCTCGAAACACTGCGTTGGGGGCTCAAGGGCGCTCCGATGGACGAAGCATACAGAAGGAATCCGGCTGGCCTGGAACTGAATCGAATCGGATGCACTTCTAAGCGTTGTGTATAGGGGGAGGGAGGGGCACATGGGCAGGAGATTCGGTGGGAAGGTAGTCCTTGTTGTAGGTGGCGGATCAGGTATGGGATGTGCTGCTGCGAAGGCCTTTGCTGTCGAAGGTGCCAGACTTGCGGTTGGAGACATCGATTGCGCGGGGGGGCAGAAAACCGTCCGCGCCATCGAGGAGAGTGGAGGAGAGGCGATCTTCGCAAGGTGTGACACTCGATCCGAGGAGGACTGCCGGGCCCTGGTGGAGCAGGTCATGACGCGATTCGGGAAGCTGGACATTCTCTTCAACAGCGCAGGAGTTGCATGTGCAGCTAGAACCGTTGTCTCGGCGACCGAAGAGGAATGGGATCGCACCATGGATGTCAATGCAAAGGGGGTATACCTGATATGCAAGTATGCGATCCCTGCAATGTCTTCACTCGAAGGAGGATGCGTGATCAACACTGCTTCGGTCTGGGGGCTGGTCGGAGCGACAGATGTAGCACCGTATTGCGCAGCCAAAGGAGCTGTCGTTCTGTTGACCAAAGCGATGGCCCTTGATCATGTCAAGGAGAACATACGTGTTAACTGCATCTGCCCGGGCAGTGTCGATACACCAATGCTGAGAGGGGAGATGGAGGCGCTTGGGGGAGCCCAATCCGCGAAGCAGGCCTACGAGAGGAAGCATCCCATGAAGCGCATTGCGGAGCCGCTGGAGATAGCGAATGCGGTGCTATTTCTCGCGTCAGATGAGGCGTCCTTCATCACTGGCGTAGCTCTTCCTGTCGACGGTGGCCGCATGGCAGGAGAAGTAGTCGTCTTCTAAGTGGAGATTGGGCAATGGGTAGACCTAGGATTTGGGGAGGAGCCGGATGCACATCGAGCGGGTAGTCAGCACCATTGACACGCACACCGCTGGGGAGCCTACACGTACTGTCATTGGCGGAATCCCTCACATTCCTGGTAACTCCATGATCGAGAAGATGGAGTTCCTGAAAGGGAAGCATGATGATCTGCGTACTGCTCTCATGTTTGAGCCACGGGGGCATGAGGTCATGTCGGGAGTGGTCATCACCTCTCCCTGTCGAGAAGATGCAGATGTGGGCGCCATCTTCATAGAGGTTGGCGGGTACTTGCCAATGTGTGGCCATGACACCATAGGCTGCTGTACTGCATTGATCAGTGCAGGGATGGTTGCAGTTACTGAACCTGTGACGACGATCAGCCTGGACACTCCCGCTGGCCTTGTTACCGCGGAAGCAGTGGTCGAAGGGGGGAGTGTTAAGGAGGTCTCTTTTCGGAATGTTCCCGCTTTCCTTTTTGATGCGGACGTAGGTTTGCGTGTATCCGGATACGGAGATGTGGTTGTTGACGTAGCATATGGAGGCAACTTCTACGCTCTAGTAGAGGCGGAACGCGTTGGAGTACAACTTCGGCCAGGACAAGCATGTGAGTTGGTAAGAGCTGCTCATGCGGTTCGCTCTGCAGTCAATGAGAAGCTGCGAGTTCAGCACCCGGAAAAGGAGTTCATCCATGGTGTTACGCATGTGGAGTTCTATGGGCCTCCGACGGTTCCCGAGGCTGACGCCAAGAATGCTGTTGTCATTCTTCCTGGCTCAATTGACCGGTCGCCGTGCGGCACTGGCACGTCAGCGAAGCTCGCCATGCTTCACGCAAAAGGGGAACTAGGTGTGGGCCAGAATTACGTGCATGAGAGCATAATCGGAACAACCTTTCGAGCTGAGGTTGTTGACACGGCCTATGTGGGCAGATACGCCGCGATCATCCCGCAGATCACCGGACAGGCGTATGTGACAGGGATGCATCAGTTCGTGATTGATCCTGCTGATCCACTCAGAAGGGGATTTCTGCTCAGCCTGGAAGACTGTGAGTACCCTGGGAGATCTAGAGCATGAGAGCACTGAACCATCCAATCTTGGGTCGTATGCACCACGAAATGCGCCTTGTAACTCCCGTGCTGGACAGCTTGAGAATCACAGAACAAGGAGGAGAGGCGATTGCAACGGGGCTGGCTGCCGCAGGCTCCGGATTCATCGCTACACGGCGAGAAGGTTCAATCTTCAGGGGCTTCTGCGCGATTGAACAACGCCTGGAAGTGTTGATGTGATGATCGAAACACTCCTGTGCTTAAAGAGATCACTTGCATGGGGCAGAAGATGCTTGAATGGGCTGGCTACTGCTGAGGTTCTCTTCAGCCGAAGGACAACGCTGCGGCTGATAAGGCCACTCGACTGCGGAGTGTCTGGCGCGACTGACGCGGAAGTTCTTAGTGATGTGAAGGTTTCTGCACCATGCCTCAACAAGGAAGTCGAAGAGACTGCGCAAAAGGGGCTTCAACCGCTGCTCCTGCAAACAGGAGTTGAGTCTCGGAAGAAAGCACATCAATGTCTCACAAAGCGATGTGGGGAAGAAAATGCTGTGCGCTTGAGGAAACAGCACGCAAGTCTGAAGGCATCGCTAGCAATGTGAAGGGAGGAGGCAAGCTGGGTATGTTTGCCCATGAGAGCAAGCGTCAGACAGATCTAGGCCAATGCGTGCTCTGCCTCTGGAATGATGTCTGGCTAACAGGAGAGGCTGCCCGTGATGCGTACGAGTTTTGAAGGTTGGCGTCGAGATCTGAGGGTTCTGTGTCGGAGCAAGCTGGCTGTCACAGGGGGCATCGTTCTGCTGGTCATAGGGTTGATTGCCGTGCTGGCTAATGTGCTGGCACCGTACGATCCCTACGAACCGCATTACGATAACGTGCTGGAAGCTCCATGCAAGCAGTTTCTTTTTGGCACTGATATCATGGGGCGGGACATCTTGTCCCGGGTGATACATGGGGCTCGCCTGTCATTGGTGGTTGGCCTATGCACGGTCGGTATCGCGCTCGCTGGAGGGGTGCCCGCAGGCATCATAAGCGGCTTCTTTGGCGGCTGGGTAGACACTAGCATCATGCGGGCTATGGATATCATCCTCACGTTCCCGCCGTTGCTGCTAGCCCTTCTTCTGCTCGCCGTGGCCGGGCCAGGCGAGAGCAATGCCATAGTTGCTGTTGGCCTTGTGTACGTGCCAAAGGTGGCTAGGCTAGTGAGGAGCAAGGCTCTCTCTGAGAGAAACCAAACGTATGTCGAAGCAGCCAGGGCAATTGGTCGGAGTTCTCTTGGAGTAGCATTTATCCATGTCCTTCGGAACTGTACGTCAATCATCATTGTGCAAGCGACTGTAACAATCCCCGAGACGATTCTCATTGCAGCTGCGCTCAACTTCCTAGGAATGGGGACTTCGCCGAGCACACCAGTGTGGGGGCTCATGATCAGCAGGGGGAGGGACTTCATGGGTGTTGCCCCATGGGTTGTTCTCTTCCCGGCTGCAGCGCTCTCACTGTTGGTGCTGGGACTCAATTTTTTCGGAGATGGACTCAGGGACGTTTCCGATGTGAGAACGACATTGTGAGGACTGGAAGCATCTTGGGATGCCCAAGACAAGTGAAAGGTGGACGGTGACATGCTCGGCTATGTGATACGACGCCTTCTCTACACGATACCCATGCTTTTCGTTATCAGTCTGTTGTCCTTCATGATTCTCCATCTGGCTCCTGGTGACCCAATCACTGCGATGCTCGGACCTGGCACGGCATTGTCAGAGGAGGTGCACCAGGCCCTGATCGAGAAGTACAACTTCGATAAGAGCATTCTGACGCAGTACATGCTGTGGCTTGGAACCGTCATGCGGGGTGATCTAGGGTATTCCTTCTCCATGTCGAAATCTGTTACGTCTATGATAAGAGAGAGATTCCCGCGCACGTTTCTGCTGGCGCTATCCAGTTTCACCTTATCAGTCCTAGTGGCATTGCCACTAGGATTCATTGCCGCTACAAAGCAACACACCTGGATAGACCAGGGTGCAATGCTGTTTGCACTCATAGGAATCTCAATACCGAACTTCGTTCTGGCTGTGTTGCTCATCCTGTTATTCTCGGTACGCCTGGGGTGGTTACCGGTGATGGGGTTTGTGAGCATATGGGAAGAACCATGGGAGGGAATCAGACACCTGATAATGCCTGCAATGGCTCTGGGAAGCGTCGTCACGGCGATCTTTGTGCGTTACGTTCGAGCCGAAGTACTGGACCAGCTGCACAGGGATTATGTGGTAGTTGCAAGGGCAAAGGGGATCCGGGAGTACACGATTCTTCTCAAGCACGTAGGACGCAACGCGAGTGTGGCGCTGATCACAATCTGGGTTCTCTACTTCGCTCGATATCTGGGGGGAACGATAATCATCGAGCAAGTGTTCTCGTGGCCAGGGATCGGAAGGCTAGCATTCAAGGCGGCATCGGGGCGAGACTACCCCTTGCTGCAGGGCGTGATTCTCGTATTCGGGGTGACATACATTGTAGCAAATCTACTAACAGATGTGATATACGTGTTCATAGATCCTCGCATTACATATGATTAGAGGGCGGCGCTATGTTCGAGCATGTAATTCGACAGCGCCGCTCGATTGCTGCTCGGGAAATGGCTGACAAGAGGACGTACGGGCACATGGAACAGATCTGGAGCTCCTACAAATGCTTGATGCACGCGAGTCTTCTGTGTCTAATTGCTCAAGCTTGAACACTAGATCGGTGGATGTGCAATCTAGATGCGGTTGCTTAAGTGCAGTACGCGTGTGCCGAACATTCGCAATCCGGATGGATCAGCCTTCCTGCACGATGCTGAAAGGGGAGGGTCACGTGGGGCTCATTGTGGAAGCAAATCGCTAAGTTGCTGTGATGCTTGAAGTCGACTGTTTGCTCAGGCGGGACTGATTCGAGATCTGACCGGATAGACAGCGACAAGCAGAAGCCCGTGGGCGGCCCGGAGTGGACGGCACTAGGTATGAGATCGCGAACTTGAGTAATGCCGGGGCTGCGTTGTGGATGCAGCATCGTTTGACTCAGCTCAAGACGTGACTCTGGCAGCTTCGGCCTGAGGCAATCGCGTTGAGTAGAAGAGAGCGCCTGAAAGCGTAGTGGGAGAGAGAAATGGCGGAGGTGGTTTCGGCATCATGGGAAGTGGAATTCGCGACAGCGTGACAGCCCTTTGGGATCGCGACTACGGTTGCGCGGAGTCAATGCTCTACGGTCTCCTCTGCGGGGTGGACGACGCTCACCGGCTTGCGATGACGAAACTCGCAGCCGGTTTCGCGGGGGGAATAGGACACTCTGGTGAAAGGATTTGTGGCGCGGTGGCTGGCGCGATCATGTATCTTGGTTATACGTGGGCTGAGGAGGAGGGCTCTAGGAATGGCACTGTGTACGGAGAACAGATGAAGGCTCCCCGACTTGACATCGAAGGGCAGGAGGACGTGCTATATGGCCATGTTAGGCAGTTGCTGCTAGAGTTCGAGAGTCAGTTTGGCTTCTTGTCCTGTGGAGAATTGAGGCGCGACTTCGCGAGCCGGGCAGGCAATGAGTCATTCAACGGCGCTTGGGGGAATGCTCAGGTTAGCCTGTGCTGTCGTAATGAGGTGCTACCTGGAGTTGAGAGGATTGTCCGCCAGCTAACGAGTAGAAGGAGCGGGTCAGAAGAGGAGCGGTCGAAATAGAGAGACACTCAAGAGGGAGTTTGTGGAGGCTGCATGTTGGCACTATGCCCCAACCAATCTGCACATGAGTGACCTTCACCCGTGAATCCGGCCAGAACATACTGTCGAAATCGATATAGACTGACACTTAGGGGCGGAAGCTACGCATGCGAACGATAAGGTTCTCCGAGACCGAGATCATCTACGCTGTGAGGCAGCCCGACCAAGTGCAATGACATGCGACTGCCTCCCAGTTCAGGAAATCGGCGTCGACAGCCTACATTGCAGAGCTGTTGGGTGTTGATCAAGGATCGTCAGTCCGACAAAAGGCGACTCGGACATTGAGACTGGGCCTGGGACGGGGAGCAGGATCTACAAAGGCTAAT
>CAZDDA010000042.1:0-11801 GCA_964504085.1 uncultured Thermotogae bacterium
CCGCGGTGCTGGTCTACGGGTTCGCGGTGGGCGACTTCACTGGCGAGGGCAGCCGACTGCTGGCCATGCCGTGGGGCAGGGTGTCCCTGGTCGACCTGTACGTTGGGTTTGTGCTGATCTCGTGTTGGATCTTGTTCCGAGATGGGCTCAACCTGCTCTCGGTGGTGTGGATCATCGGCGTGATGGTCCTGGGAAGCCTCACGATCTGTCTTTACGTGCTTGTCGCAGCAGGATCGAGCCGAAACGACTGGTGCCTGTTCTTTCTCGGCCGGCATGCAAAGGAGGCGTCGGGAGGGTGAATTTCTCGAAGTGAGTTAGCTGCCTAGCGAGTTCCGAGCTGGGATGCTGCGTTCATGGGAACGTTACGAGAAGGGTTCCAACCGCTATCCGGAGCGGCGCATGGGCTAAGGGGGCTTTGAAGATGGAGGCCCGAATGTCCCGCTTTCCTCTCTATTCGGTCGCTCACCGCCACTCCTCGGTTCCGAACAAGAATCCAACCACAAGTCCGATTCCGCAACCGATGATCGCTCCGGTATTTGGGTTGTCCGCGCCTGCAAACCATCCGATGGTTCCGCCGATTGCTGTGCATACGAGAGCCTTGAGACAGCCACCCACGATTATCCCTTTCCTAACAAGAATGAAGTAATGGGATAGTACACAGAAACTGAAGTTGGCTACAAAAGAAAGACGCGACGCAGGCATTCTACTTGCGGGCGGGAATACAGGCCGAGTCCTTGGCGATGTCGCTGCAGATCATGATGGCTGTCATCTGCCTCATCTCGCTTTGGGCATGCTGGTATCTCTACAGGCACCGCAAGTTGTTCACGTAGGGTGTCAACGTGCACAGAACTCCTGTCAGTCTCGGCATTGCGGGTTGTGTGTCCTGGTCCTCTTGAGATAAGTACTGTGTCCCCGGAACTCCCGGGGTGGGAATCGGAACGGGGCTCGGTGTTATCGTCGGCCTCTTCTTCGTTTGGCGGAGTAGATCGGGCTCGAAGGGCAAGTAGCATCTTCCAACCCTACGGCGCACGTCCGCAATCGGTTCAGCAAGTCCTGGACGATTCCCGGATCTCGCTGAAGTCCGTCCGCGATTAGCGGCAGAGAGGTCTACCGAATCTTGTACGAGGCTCGGGGCGACGTGCTACTGGCTCTCGCGATCAGGTTTGGCTCGCGAGATGGCGTGTATCGATAGGTTGCATCGCAATCCCCAAGATTCGAGATGAGTACTGCATGCCCGGAACTCCCGATTCTCGGAACCCTAAGGATGCAGATCTGGTCCCGAATCCCCACGAGCTTCGGCGCTGGGGAATCGTTGTGATACAATTGACGCATGAGTCCGTGAAGGAGTGGAAATGTCCGAGCATCTCTTGAGGGACTTCCTGTACCTGGATGTGACAGTCGTCAACAGCTATCTCTCTGCGATACAGGGAGCACTGTTTGAGGAGACGATCGTCGAGAAGCATGAGAAGACGGGCGAGGGCGGAGGGAGCATTGGGGCGGGGCCGCTATCCGTTGGCGGAAAGAAGGGATCCCTAGCTGGCACCGAAGTGACGAAGAAAGCGAGACTCACCGACGAAGCTGGCTTCCAGAGGCTCTATGGCGCTCTCGATGCTGCCGGATCTGTTGCCTATTTCGAAGCATTCGACACAGAGACATGGGGTGCAGTCAACAGGAACCGCGTTCTGGAAGTCGTTGGGGTCCCTACGTTCTCCAAGATCGCCCAACTCGCATCGACCGTCGAAGCCTTTGTGCCTCTTCTACAGGTCTACGAAGCAGTTACAGGTGAATCGCCGGTTGACCAGAAGGCGGCCGAAGCAATCGCGGGTATACGGGCGTTGGGAAGCGCACAAGCAGCATCGAGTAAAGGAATCCCATGCGTGTTCGAGCCGGGAGGTAGATCCGACTTCAAGCTTGTTGCCTATCTGAAGGAGGACAGTCTTCGCGTTGGGCGTGCGCAAATGGTGGGCGAAATGACGCTCTTCGCTAAGGTCCTTCGCACAATCGGCGAGACAGAGGCGATGGAACTCACTAAGCTTCTGCCGGACCTCTCGGGCTTGCCAATGAACCGCGAGCAGCGAAGAAAGATGCAGTCCTCAACCTCCATCCCTCCAGAACTGAGCGATACGATTCAGGGGCCGGCTGCAGTCGTTGTGCCGATAGCCATCTACCAGTGAACAGGTAATAGCATTGGATTGTTGGCTAGCGTTGCCCACTATGTGCTCCGAGATTCTGTCTGTGCAAGCATCGCCGTTTCCGTTTCACGAAGCGGTTCGAGATTCCTCGCAAAGCGAGGAGGCGTCGTGACAAAGATCCTCCGGTACGGAACTGAAGAACAGCGATCTGTGATCTATACACCGCTAGACCCGCTCGAAGACCTCCGCAATATGCTTTCAGGGCTCCGCAGTGGCGAGTTCGTCGGGGCAGTTCTCAAGAAGAAGCACTCTCTGTCAGCTAGGAATGCAGCGTATGTCGCCAAACCTATCGGCCATCATGCTGCTAAGGCAGTTGGTTTCCTCCAGCAGGCCTATGCAGGGCCACCCGATCTCAGCTTCCTCCCTATCTACTACGCTTTGCTGTCGCTGTCGAAGATCTACATTCTCTGCCACTTCGGGAAGGATGGAGACGGCACAGGACGTCGCCACGGAGCCAGCTTCTCGGCAGATCAGAATAGCGAGTCCCTTGATAGTAGGATCTCCATCTGGCCTGATGGCGTCTTCCCGATGTTCTATCGTGCGCTGACGGGCACGGAGCCCATCTGGGAGACTATCAGCGTAGGCGAGCTTCTTCCTCTCGTTCCCTGCCTTGAGTCCGAGCTCAAGATAGCCCTCGAGGGAGCAACCAGCCTCTGCAACCTGAGCATCGATATTGAAGAGGCCTCTGGTGGGGGATACAAGCTGAGGATTAGCATCTTCACAAGACACGGCATAGCTTCGGCGGCAGGTGACCTTGCCGTACTTGATGGATCCGAGCTGGTGCAAGAGGCCACTACTCCTTCTCGCAGAACCTACGTCGGACCTCTGCTGGAGGGCTCTCAGTCGACGAAGCCATGTCGAATCTTCTAGGCGGTGTTCGACGTGAGCTGCTTTACTATCGTCCGGCACCCTTCTTCGCAGGTATGGTGACGTCAACTCCCGCGCAGAGAGGCTTCGCTGTTCCCGAGGAGATACCCTTGTGGCTTTTGTTCTTCTGGCTCTCCAATGTCGTGAGATACTCTCCCGAGCGACTTGAAGAGCTGCAGGACTCCCGCCTGTGGCCGATCCTGCTGACGCTAAGGAAGCATGCCACACTACGTTTTCTGATCCTGTTCTGGTCGTACTTCCACAAGACTTCATTCGGTGTGAAAGCCGGGACCATGTGACAGGAGAGTTCTGGGCACACAACACGAAACTTATCGTGCTCTGGCCTTAATTGGGAGGGTGTCCTCCGGTTCCTTCTCGGATTTGTCGTATACTCAGTTGTATACGTATACGTCTATAGATACACTGTGGTCATAACATCATAAGGAAGTAAGAGGAGGAATCATGCGTTCAGCTGCCTACGAAACGATCAAAGGGGCAATTCGAGATCGCAAACAGATCCTGACTACATACGGCGGTTTCCTCCGGGAGATGTGTCCGCACTCCATTGGCACGAAGAATGGACAGGAGAAGGCGCTCTTCTATCAGTTCGGAGGGCAAAGCAGTTCTGGTGCAATCCAGCCAGGGTCAAGCGAGAACTGGCGATGCATGTTCATTGATGAGCTGGGACCTGTCACGGTGAGAGATGGCGACTGGTACACCGCGGCAAACCACTCGATTCCCCAGACCTGCGTGGATTGGGTCGATCTAGACACGACTATGTAGAATCGAGTATCGAGAACTGTCTCAGCATTCTCAGGAGAAGACCAAAGCATGGGGTCAATAACTGCTTCAATGCTGTACAGCTACACGACGTGCCCGCACCGTGTGACGCTGGATTGCTTCGGCGATCCGGCCGATCGGGACGAGGTCAGTCCATTCGTCGAGCTGCTCTGGGAGCGCGGGCATGCGTTCGAGCGGGAGACGATCGAGGCGCTTGGTATTCCGTTCCTCAACCTTCGCGGTGTCCCGCGCGAGCAACGAGAGGAACTGACGCTGCGGGCGATGCAGGCGGGAGAGGATCTCATCTACGGCGGCCGCATCTCGCACGGGCGGCTGCTCGGCGAGCCCGACCTCCTGCGTCGAACGGAGTCCGGCTACATCGCGGGCGACATCAAGAGCGGTGCAGGTGTCGAAGGAGCGACTGAGGACTCCGACGGGAAACCGAAGCGACACTACGCCGTCCAGCTGGCGCTGTACTCGGACATCCTTCAGCAGAAGGGGATTGCGCAATCGAAGGACGCGTTCGTGTGGGACATCCACGGCGACGAGGTCCCCTACGACTTCGCACGTCCCCGCACGAAGACGGGGAAGGTCTCGATGTGGGACGAGTATGGTGAGGTGCTCGCCCGTGTGGAAGAGATCGCCGGTCGACATCTCCAGACAACCCCCGGCCTAATCAGTGCTTGCGCACTCTGTCACTGGCGATCGCACTGCCGCCGCGAGATTGTTGGCGCCGACGACCTGACGCTGATCTCCGAGCTTGGCCTAAGCACGCGAGAGAAGTTCCCCCCGGGCATTGCCACAGTTGCGGACCTGGCGGGCGCAGACCTGTCGGGCCTGATCGTAGGCAGCAAGAGCACAATCCCCGGGATCGGAGCCAAGACGCTCCAGAAGTACCACGCCCGGGCTGTGCTCCAGAAGCAGGAGAAGCCCGCGCCGTACTTCACGGAGGATGTCCGGTTGCCGACCAGCGACACGGAGCTGTTCTTCGACATCGAGACCGACCCGTTCCGCGGCCTCTGCTACCTGCACGGCTTCGTCGAGCGTGGGGACTCAGGGACCGAGACGTATGTCGCGTTCTTCGCCGAGGAAGCGATCCCCGAAGACGAGCGAGACGCGTTCGCGCGAGCGTGGGCGTACATCCAAGAGCACCGCGATGCGGTCGTCTACTACTACTCGCACTACGAACGGACGATCTGGAAGCAGCTCGCCCGCCGCTATCCCAAAATCGCAACCGAGGGCGAGGTCGTCGCGCTGTTCGAGGAGGACCGGTTCATCGATCTCTACTCCGACATCGTCAAGCCGAAGATGGTTTGGCCGACGTACTCCCTCTCCCTGAAGACGCTCGCGATGTTCCTTGGCTTCTCATGGCGAGACACCGATCCCTCCGGCGCCGGCTCGATCCAGTGGTTCCACCAGTGGGTCGAAACCAGCGACGACACGATCCGCCGGAGGATCCTCGCCTACAACGAAGACGACTGTCGAGCGACACGGGTGCTCGTCGATGCACTGAGAGGTCTCGCTACGCCTCGATGAGGGGCACGGGAGCTGGGTATTGCGTCCCCCGATCTTCCCTGTCCCCTCCCCCTTCATGATGGGGGAGGGCTGGGGTGGGGGTGCCGGGTTGGAGCTTGCGATCGTTTGATCCCAGCCAGGATCCATCGAACACCCACAACGTGAGGTCACGATTCAGCCTCATCTCGCTCTGGGCGTGCTGGTATCTCTATAAACACCGCACGCTGTTCACGTAGGGAGTCAAGGTGCACAGAACTCCTGTCAGTCTCGGCATTGCGGGTTGTGTGTCCTGGTCCTCTTGAGATAAGTACTGTGTCCCCAGAACTCCTGAGATAAGTACTGTGTCCCCGGAACTCCCTGCCTGCTACCCCTTGATAAACTGCGCGCGCTCAGAGATGTCCCCGGAACTCCTGTCGGTTGGGACTAGCCGAGGATTACCCAAGCTGCAAGAGTCGCTCCAAGGAGTAGCCAAGCCACCGTCTTGATGAGAGCCTCTCACGTTCGTCAGCATGACTGGATTTATGATTCGTCAAGCCTGTAGAGGAGAAAAGGGCCTCCGGCACGCTATTTGTGATCATCTACAAGTCCAGTAGTTTGACTCAGCATCGAAAGGAGTGTATTCCTAGTCGAAGCAAGAGCCGCAACTCGCGCGGCATACTGAATCGGGAGGGGCTCGATGGCGAAGAAGCGGTGTCCGACGTGCAGTGGAAGCGGAACGATCACGTGCAAGAGCTGCAAGGGATCGGGGAAGACAGGGAACGTAGTCATTGGTTACTCCGACTGCTCGCGCTGCAATGGCTTGGGTGAACACACCTGCCCAAATTGCAATGGTACCGGCGAGGTCGGCTAGCGGTCTTGCCAAGGAGGTCAGAGTGAGTCTCCTGGATCGACTCAAGAACGTGGGGACCTCACACTCGACACTCAGAGAGCGTGATGGCCGTGGCTCTGGCAGCCGTGATGGCAGATGGAGATATCTCGGACCAAGAAGTAGCCCGGGTTCGTGCGATGTGCGCGCTGAGTCCGATCTTCTCGCGTAACACAGCTGATGAAGATCTGGAGGTCATACGGTTCGTCAGCAACGCCAACAGCCAACTCGGCAGAGAGGCTATTGTGCAAGCATCAGAATTCCCTAGCCAGGAGCTGCGAGAGACAGCATTCGCGTTTGCGAGCGACATGATCCTGGCAGATGGGATTGTCGGAAACGAGGAACGGGACTTCCTGGGCGAAATCGTGGGAGTTCTTGGGATTCCTGATGACGTCGGCGATGCAGTCCTCCAAGCCACGATCATTCGGAATCGCGAGGGCTAGTGCAGCAATCCAAACCGAGGACACCTGCTCGGAGACGGCAACGAGACATCGGAGGAACGATGAGCAACCACCCGATCCCAGTCAGCGAAGAAACCCAGAGACTGCTGTCAGTCCTGCGCGCAAGGATGTCAGCAAAACGACAGGGAGAACTCACGTGGGACGAGTTCTTCGCGTCCAGGGTCCGAAGCGATCGCACGCGCAGAGAGATACTCAGTTGGCTGTATACGGTGGGCATCTTTGCTGCAGTTACCGTAGTCTTGCTATGGCCTGTATACGTTTTTGTCCCGTTCCTTCTTCCGTTGGTTTTCGTGCTGGGCGCGGTGATGGCTGCATTCTCAACCTACGTTCTCGCACCTTTCGCTGCAAGGAAGATGAAGATCTTCGAAGACGCACCCGAGCCAATCCTGGAAATGCTGCGTAGCTTCGCGGAGTCTGCAAGCCTCCGCCGATGCCCAACGTTGAGAATCGCTGAGACGCCGGAGATCAATGCCTACGCATACCCAAGTCTAGTGGGTGGCGGCGTCTGCCTCACTCGCGGTCTAGTTGACGCTCATGATGAAGGGCGCCTCCCAGGGCAAGAGCTTCAAGCTATTATCGGCCATGAGATCGGACATCTTGCACACCACGACATTCTCAGAAGCAACCTTGCATTGTCATGGGTCAGCTTCTTCGATTGCGCTGGTGGCGAGTACGTGCGATTGGGTTCTCGGTTAGCAGGGTGGGGTGTCTCACTGAGCGAGACTGCCGAGGTAAGCAAGTCGGAAGAGGAGCGCAACATCTCAGGGGGCTTCGCTCTCATGTTCGCGTTCTACGGATGGTTCATGTACATCGTCGGCACCGTTCTGAAGTTGCTCGCAAAACTGGCATCGACTCTGGGATTCCATCTCGGGCGTGTCCGCGAGTATGCAGCCGATGATACGGCAGCAGAACTTGTGGACGGCATTGCTATGGCTAGCGCTCTTGAGACAATCGGCACGCTCAATGATCAGCTTGTCGCTGAGGAACTCGCGAAGTTGCCGAATGCGGACCGTTGGCAGGTCCAGCCAAGGAACCCCACCTGGATTGACCGCCTTTGGGACACACATCCGCCGACAGACAAGAGGGTGTCCAGACAGCGAGCGTTTGGAGAGATCCTCTCGGATGTGGGGACTTCGAACAGTCTACTGCCCTGATCACTGGGCAGCATTTCCGATTCCGCGGGGCAATTGGCCCCGCAGCGTGGTTCGAAGCCGGTGTAGCGGGGGGGCAGGGGACACAGTACTCAATCCCGCGATGCCGAAACGGAGCTAGGTACTGTGTCCCCGGAACTCCGCCGGAACTCCGTCGAGCGTGCGTGCAGGGAGGTCACGGATGCGTAGATTCAGAGCAGCGATGTGGATTTGGGTTGTGCTGATGGTGTGCCTGGCGTTGTCGGGATGCACGGCCAACAACGCAGATTATCGAGGGGATCAGGATACGGCCGCGACAGCTGCCGAGGCATCCAGCCCAGAAGCAGAGTCAGATCCTCAAGGAGAGCCTCCATCTGATGCGCCGCTAGCCGCGCTGGCTGCCGTTGAGTCACCGTCAGCCTTGGCCGAAGGCTCCTCGCCTCAGATGCCCGAATTCAGGATCCTCGGCGAGGAGAAGCACGATAGCCTAATCAAGGCGCAGGTCGTAGTCAGGGCCATCGTTAGTGAGGAAGTCACAGTTGCTGGCCTGAGAGTTCTACTTCAAGAGCTATACGGTCGGGCAGCTAGAGAGACGGACTTTCTTCGGTACCACGATCGTGTCACGAATGTGTACGTCTATCTATTCACGTCCGAGGAGTACGCAGCCAGTGGGTACCAGTGGGTGGCCATGCTTGATAAGAACTCTGGTGATCCAGCCCCCAACATCACGGTTGACGAAGCTCGACTGGAGCTATACACGAGTCCGGCCGCACCGGAGAACCGCTTTGGTCTGGCTGAAGATCAGCGGAAGGAGATCTTCAAGGAGATCGTTCGAATCGAGGACCGTGCCTTGCGAGAATCCATGGAACGCTTCCCAGACCTGCTGCGCTCGGATCCGGGCTACTCTGACGCTGCATTCTGGGCGCAGATCGACAGGCAAATGGATGAGCAAGAGCGGCTCAAGGCGATCTACAAGAACGCACTGGCTGGGAGACACGGATTGACAAGCGATGAGCTCAGCGATATTGGGCTAGAAGGGATGACCAAGCAGTGGCCAATGCCAGCCTATGAGGAGTAGCCGCACACGGTTCACCAACAGGAGGGGTCCGGGGGACACAGTACTCAATTCCGCGATGGTGAAACGGAGCTAGGTGCTGTGTCCCCGGAATCCCATCCCGGAATCCCAAACTACCTAGGCCTCGGGAACAGACAGACCGCGACAGATCTTCCTTGCGAGCAGGTTTGGGATCTCCGTGTGGCGCGGTATTGCCTCGACCTGCCCGGTCGAGGAGTTCTTCCACAGGGAGTGAGACACGCCCTCGCGCTTCAGTGTGCACCCGTAGCGGCGCAGATGCCTCAGCAGCTCGCTACGCTTCATCCGACCTTGAGAATCGTGCGAACAGCATCCGCAGGCACACCGCGGAGCCCCTCTTCCCGGCGGTCTTGGAGGATCAATTCGATGGCCTGGGCGAGGCTCTTCAGGCACTCCTCTTGGCTCTTCCCTTGTCCGTTGGCCCCAGGAATCTCCGGGGAATAGCCGATATACCACTCGCCGTCGTGCTCGATCACCGCAGTGAATTCGTTGGTCATGACAGAGCCTCCATGCTTTCAGCGTACATCGACTTCGCTTGGCGGTCAATTCACCGACACTCGGTCTACCCGTGCCCGCCTCACCCCCGCTACTCAGACCTACCACAGACCAGGAGTTGCGAAACAACTCCCCAACTACTCAGCATAGCTGAGTAGCCTGTCTACATATCAACGGGGGCGCTCCCGTCTCCGTACACAATCCAATGGTAGACCCTGCTCTCTGTTCTCCTTTGAAGGCAAGTGCGGAACCAGATGGAAGTGCAGCCCGGCTCGTTGAGAACGCAGCGCGAAGCGACGGAGGCACGAGTGGCGAAGAGGGGTGAATAGCTGAAGCGCACTAGCCCGGGGATCGGGGCATAGAACTCCAGTTCCGCGATGTCGAAACGGAGATAGGTCCTGTGTCTCCGGAAGTCCAGGATCGAATCTTTGGAAGCAGGAGGCGAGAAAGCACTCTATGGTGGGATACAATACTGACATTACGGAGCATGAGCGAACGACGCCAGGGTTTGGGCGCAAACGCGCCGATTGCCCGATGGCGGAACGAAAGGAGTATCCAGCGATGGCAAAGCGCAGCGACTCATTCCGAGTTCCGGTATCCTCCAAAGGTGAGCTGGACAAGATCATCACGGCCTATGCGCATCTCGGCGACAACGTGACGTTGGATGACGTGGCAAGGATTACTGGGATCCACCGGACGCGTGTTAGCAGCAATAACGGATTCCTCGCATCGGTTGGGGTCATTGAGGGTGGCAAGGTGAAGAAGTCGACGCCCATCGGTGCCCGATTGGGGCGCGCACTTGAGCACAACCAACAGGAGGATGTGCGCAGGGCATGGCAAGAGATTACGGAGAACACCCAGTTCCTCTCGGATCTGATAGCAACCGTGCGCCTGAAGAGAGGAATGACGCAAGACGAGCTGACGGCCCACATCTTGTACGCCGCAAAACTTGGAAAGGAGAAGAGACACGAAACGGGAGCGAGAACGCTTGTCGAGGTCATGCTGGGATCGGGGCTCATTGCTGAGGCGGATGGGAAGCTCGAGGTCGCCGCCTCAAGGGAGAGAGCAGTCTTGCCTTTGCAGGAGGAAGCGGGGCAGGATTCTCTGCCAGACGGAGCTACGACGTCAGGAGCGCCGGCGTTGCCCACCACACCAGCCGAGCAGATCACAGCTGCTTCCAGCACAGTGGGTCCAAGTGTCGTGATCAACATTCAGCTGGAGATTCCAGCGACGGAGAGCGAAGCTGTCTATAACAACTTCTTTCGTGCGTTGCGTGAGAATCTACTTGACCCAAGGAGGGATAGTCGGTGAATCTCGATCTAATTGCCGACTATCGGGAGCGTACTGAGGTAGCACTGCGGGAGGCTCACAGAGTCCTGTCTGTTGTAGAAGGCGCCGGTTCTCGAGCTGTTCTCCTGGAAGATCTGACCAAGACCCTAGACTCCCTTCCATTAGACATACAGGATTACTTCACTGAGGCGCTTGACTGCTTGCAGCTCGGCATGAGAAGAGCACCAGTCGTGTTCTCTTGGGCTGGCTTCTTCAGTGTCTTCTCAGCGAAGTTGTACCTTCAGTATGAAGCCGACATCCGAGGCAAGCGGAAGAAATGGAGGTTCGGATCAGTAGAAGAGCTAAGGGAATCCTTTCCAGAAGCCCAGTTGCTGGATGTAGCCAAGGATGTGGGGTTCATCGGCAAAGGGAACCTTCGCAAGTATCAAGGCCAGCTCTCGGAGCGCAACCAGTGTGCACATCCAACGCTCTACAAACCGAGCCTCAATGTTGCTATCGGGTACTTGGATCTCATGATCCGGCAGACCATCCAGCATATGTGAAGTACGGTCGTGACGACAGTAGCGAAGCGCTGCAGCAGACCTTGGTCTCGAACTGACCCACTCTAGTTGCTTGGGAACTCGAATGGAGCAGGTGATCCGGCTCATTGCAGTGGAAGGGTGAGGTCCTGCGATCAAGCATCGAACCAATTCGAGACGCGACAGGGTGTATGCAAATCAGCGATTCGCGGCCGCAGTCTCTGATCAGGGGAATCGGGGGATACACACCCTATTCCGATTCTTGCTTGCTGTTGCGGGAGATCGGGGCCCACATTCCCTATTCCGATTCCTGGCTTGCTGTTCCGGTCCGTTGATGCCGCGCCGCTAGGGCAGCACGCCTACCCAGCCCGCAAGGGTCGCACGATCTCACGGATCCGTGGGCGCTTGCCGTACATCAACAAGTAGATCCGGAGCAGCTTCGCGGCGATCCAGAGGCCGCCGAGGACGGAGGCGACCAGAACGGCCATGGTTGCGATCCGTTGCCAGACCGGCACACCGGTGATGCCGAGTCGCAGCATGACCAGGACGGGTGCGGTGAACGGGACGAAGCTGAGCACGACCCAGATCGGGCTGT
>CAZDDA010000043.1:0-11768 GCA_964504085.1 uncultured Thermotogae bacterium
GACAGATTCTGGAGGCAATCGACGCCGGAATCAGGATCGTCGGCGAGAACTACGTGCAAGAGGCTCAGGCCGCGTTTGCGGTCATCGGTAACAGGGCAAAGTGGCATATGATAGGACATCTGCAGCGCAACAAGGTCAAACAGGCGGTCGAAATCTTCGACGCGATCGAGACGGTCGATTCGCTTCGGCTGGCGTCCGAAATTGACAGACGGTGTGCCCGAATTGGACGCACGATGTCCGTGCTCATCGAGATCAACAGCGGCCGCGAGTCCCAAAAGGCAGGGGTTCTTCCCGAGGACGCCGAGGACCTGCTTCGAGGGCTGGCCTCCTTCGAGCGCGTGAAGGTAGAGGGGCTGATGACGATGGGTCCGCAGTCTGGCGACCCCGAGAATGCCCGTCCCTATTTCAAGGAGACCAAACGCTTGTTCGACGAGATGAAGATCCTAAAACTGGCAAACGTCAAGATGCGCCATCTCTCGATGGGGATGAGCAATTCCTATCGGGTGGCGATCGAGGAAGGAGCGGACATGATCCGAGTTGGCACGGGAATCTTTGGGCTACGACAATGAGCAGTCAAAAACCGCAACTGGAGCAGACGAAATCGATGGAGGAAGGAATCAAGAAGGCGATGGGTCTTGTTGACTATCGAATCGTGGTTTTCAGCGGCAAGGGCGGTGTTGGGAAGACAACGGTATCGGTGAATCTCGCCTACGCGCTGACAAAGCGTGGCAAGCGCGTCGGCCTGCTCGACGCGGACATCACAGGGCCGAACGTCCCTCAAATGGTGGGAATCGCAGAGTCGTTGGAGGCCGATACTGAGCGAATCCTTCCCCATGAGAAAGATGGTGTGAAGATCGTCTCGCTCGCCTCGATGGTGCCGCCGGAAGTTGCCATCATCTGGCGAGGACCGCTCCGCTCTAAGGCGATCGAACAGCTTCTCGGAGACGCGAAGTGGGGAACGCTCGACTTCCTGATCATCGATCTTCCTCCCGGAACAGGGGACGAGGTATTGACGATCGCCCAGAGAACCTCGCCTCAGATGGCAATCGTTGTCACCACTCCGCAGGAAGTGGCTCTGATCGATGCGCGCCGGGCGGTGAACATGGCCAAGAAAATGGAGATCAGACAGATCGGGGTTGTGGAGAACATGTCCGGCCTTGTTTGCCCGCATTGCGGAGAACGGATTGATCTCTTCGGTATTGATGGAGGACGGCGGGATGCGTTGAGGCTCGGCGTCCGATTCCTCGGAGCGATCCCCATCGACCCAAATGTGCGTGTAGGGGCCGACGTGGGACAACCGATACTGCTGGCAAACCCACATGCCGATGCCTCACAGGCTTTCTTGTCCATTGCCGCTCGGGTTGAGGAGATCCTGGTCAAATAGAGCTGTACAAGGGGGAAAGATGAAGCTTGGCATCGCGTCGGATTCTCATGATAACCTTGCGAAGATCACTGCAGCAGTGGAGTGCTTCAACGACGAGGGAGTATCGTTGGTTCTTCATGCCGGCGACTACATCTCGCCGATTACTGCGCACGCCTTCGAGAAGCTCGACGCACCGCTTGTGGGGGTCTTTGGCAACAATGATGGGGACAGGCTTTTCCTCGTCGAGCGATTTCGCAACATCGGCGAGATTCACCCCGATCATCACGAGTTCGAGGTCGATGGAAAGAAGGGCGTGCTGATGCACGAACCGAAGTTCATCGATGCATTGGTCAAAAGCGGCCTCTACGACCTTGTTATCTACGGCCACACCCATCAGATCGACCTTCGCGAAGGACAACCGCTCGTGATCAACCCGGGTGAGTGTGGAGGATGGCTCACCGGACGAGCCACGGTTGCGATTGTGGAAACCGAAGACTTGAGCGTCCGCCTGATCGACCTGTAACCAGAAGGAAGGAGGGCGCATGAGTCTCGTATACGGACCGGTCCCTTCGCGTCGGCTGGGTATGTCCTTGGGGATCGATCCGATCCCACGGCTGATCTGCACCTTCGACTGTCTCTATTGTCAGCTGGGAACCAAGCGGCGTGTTGTCTCCGGTCCCGAGGATGTTGCCGAGTCCTTCCCGAGCCCGGAGGCGATCGTCGAGGCCGTTCATACGGCGATCAAGCGCCACGACCGCATCGACTATCTGACCTTCTCCGGGTCGGGGGAACCGACGCTGAATCCGCGCCTTGCCGAGACGGTGGAGGCGCTGCGGGCGGTCAGCGAAATTCCCGTCGCCCTCATCACCAATGCCTCCCTACTCACCCGGCCGGAAGTCATGGCAGCGGCCGCGCAGTGCAACTTGGTGTTGCCATCCCTCGACGCCGGCGATCAGGAGACATTCGTATGGATCGACCGACCCGCTCCCGGGTTCAAGATCGATGCGATCGCCGATGCGATCGCCACACTCGCCCGAAAGACCGCAATCTGGCTCGAGGTGATGCTCGTGGCGTCGAAGACGGAAGAGACGAATACCCACCCGGAATTGATTGGGTACCTCATCGAAGAGATCAGACGTATTCACCCCCACGAGGTGACCCTGAACACCTGCGTCCGACCGCCGACAGAAGAAGGGGTAGAGCCCGTGCCCGAAGACAAGCTGCAGACCATTCGGAAGCGGATGGAACAGGAGCTTCCCGGAATCCCGGTCGTAGTGGTGCCCAAGCGAACGGCAACGCGCTCGAAGCTATTGCGGGAGGATGAATTGAGGCAAGAGATACTAAGAACACTCAAGGTTCGACCTTGCACGCCGGTCGATCTCTCTGATACGTTGGGGATCAACCCGGCAGAGGTGGGGAAATACCTAGCGCGGCTAGTAGAGGATGGGAAGATCGGCCGGCGCGTTCAGGCGGGCGAGCTATACTACCTGGAAGCCAAGGAGGACTGAAGTGGAGCGCATTCTGATCCTTTATGACAACCGAAGCCATCGTGAGACCTTGCGTCCCGGATGGGGCTTTTCCGCGCTGATTGAGCGCGGCGGGAACGTGGTGCTGTTCGACGTCGGAGCCGACGTTCTCGTGTTCAAGCACAACGCCAAGGCATGTGGCGTCGACCCGAAGGCCACCGACGCGCTGGTCCTGTCCCACGAACACTGCGATCACATCGGCGCGATTAGCGCCGCGCTGCACAGGGAGTTGGACGTATATTATCCGGCCTCGTTCTCGTCGCGGTTTGAGAAGGAGATCTGGGATGAAGGAAGAAAGCCGTCCTGGGCGCCTCGCCCCGTCACTGACCCCGTGGAGATCGCGCCCGGTATTCACTCCACCGGCGAGCTCAAAGGCAAAAGCGGAATCGTCGAGCAGGGCGTGATCGTCGAAGCTGGGGAGGGGCCGATTCTCATCACCGGCTGTGCCCATCCGGGAATCGTACAGATGGTCGAGGTAGCGACGGATGCTGTTGGCCGATGCCCGCACCTTGTTCTTGGCGGGTTCCATCTGTTCAGGAAGAAGGCCGCAGAGGTGCAGGCAATCGCGGAACAACTAAAACAGCTTGGCGTGAAGGAGATCGCTCCTTGCCACTGCACCGGCGAGCGCGCAACGACGGTCCTTTGTGAAGCCTTTACAGATGCGTCCACCGGGATCGGCGTAGGAACTGAGATCCCTATCCGATGATCGATACCGTTGGCATTTCCATATTGGCCCATCTTCCCCTTGGTGTCGATCACGTCAAAACCCCGGGACGGCACTGCACCTTCGTTGGGTTGGCCCGGCAGGGGTCGTTGGTGTGGGCCGCCGGCCAGGAGATCACCTGTCCGCTTGCCCGGTTCAATCTGGGGCTGGATCCCCCGAACCAGGAGACGATCGACACGCTTGCTGGCACAATCGTCG
Organism: uncultured Thermotogae bacterium; assembly: GCA_964504085.1. Classification (GTDB taxonomy): domain Bacteria; phylum Bipolaricaulota; class Bipolaricaulia; order UBA7950; family UBA9294; genus CAZDDA01. Next base: position 3,812 of record CAZDDA010000043.1, read on the forward strand.
AGTGGGAGTGCGCAAGAGATGTGGGAATTGCACGAAGCTTCGTGGAGACACTCTCTCCCCTACCGTTCGGCCAACGTGTTTTCGTATACGGACCGCTGTCGAAGATGCCTTTTCCACCCGACCTTGTTCTGCTCATCCTGAAGCCACAGCAGGCGATGGAGCACCTCCTTGCCCTTACCACGGCAACCGGAGAACTGAGTGGGAGCCCTGTCGGAGGACTGGGCGCGCTGTGTGGCGAGTGCACGGCGGTTCCTCTACTGACCGAAAGGGCCGTGGTCTCCCCCGGCTGTCCCGGAAGCCGCCGCGAGGCGTTCCTCACCGAGGAGCAATTGTTCCTATCCGTTCTTTACCAACAGTACAGCTCAACGATCGCTGTTTCGAAATAGGTTTAACCAAAAGCCCTGTCGGTCTCTGTACCAACCATCCTTTACCGATGATTGGCGACGGCGATCTTGGGTGCTATGCTGGAAACGGCAACACAGATGGGGTGATGTCACGTGCTCGACCATCGCGTCTCCGGGAGACGGAGCGCAAGCAGTGGGATCGCAATTCTCGCCGTCGTGGTATGCGTTGCCTGCTGGTTACCGGATGCGTTCAGGCTCGATCTTCTGCCGCGCCCCACAACAGCCTTTGCAGGGCAGCAGACAGGGTCCGACACACTGACCGTTGCGGCTGTAACGCCTGAGTCTCCGTTGGAGTGGGACAAGCCGCGGTTCACCGAGCGCGGGGAGGAGCGCGAGCGGATGGTGGCCGAGCAGATCATCGGCCGCGGGGTGGACGATGCGGCAGTGCTCGACGCGATGCGTTGTGTGCCGCGGCATCGTTTTGTGCCTGCCCGGTATGCAGAAAGCGCCTACGCCGATCGGCCGCTGCCAATCGGTCATGGTCAGACGATCTCCCAGCCGTACATCGTGGCGTTGATGACGGAACTCCTCGAAGTGAATCCCAGAGACGTACTCCTCGAAATCGGTACGGGCAGCGGTTACCAAGCCGCCGTGCTCACGGAACTGACGCCCTTTGTGTACACGATAGAGATCATCCACGTGCTGGGGGAGCAGGCGGCCGAGCGCCTGGCCGCGCTCGGGTACGCAACCGTTGGAGCCAGGATCGCTGACGGCTACTACGGCTGGGAGCAGCAGGCGCCGTTCGACGAGATCATCGTCACCTGCGCCGCCGGACACATCCCCCCGCCGCTGCTCGCTCAGCTGGCGCCCGGCGGTAGGATGGTGATCCCGGTGGGGCCGGTGTACGATGTACAATACCTTGTCCTTGTCACCAAGGACGAGGCCGGCACGCTCCGCTCGGAGACCTTGCTTCCGGTCAGATTCGTTCCCATGACCGGGCGTGCTTTGGAAGGATCGTGAGGGCCCGGCTTCCCACGCGGCACACCCTCGTTTCAAGCTCGGCCGTTTTTCTTGTCTCCGCCGCAATCATCGGGCTGGAACTTGCCTTGATGCGCTGCCTGTCCGTAGCGACGTGGCATCACTTCGCCTACCTTGTTTTGAGCACCGCGCTGCTCGGTTTTGGCGCAAGCGGCACGCTGCTCTGCTTTGCCGGCCGGTTCCTCGAGCGCCGGTTTGGGTTGTGGAGCATTGCGCTGACACTCTCCTTTGCCCTCTCGGTACCACTGTGCTTCCGGGGTGCCCAGGCCCTGCCCCTGGATCCCCAGTACCTTCTCTTCAGTAGTCGGCAGATCTGCGTTCTGATCCTCTATCACCTGCTTCTGTTCGTGCCGTTCTTGTTGGGAGCGACGGTGGTTGGCCTAGCGCTGATGCACTTCAGGGGACGAGTGCACGGGATCTACGGAGCGAACCTGCTCGGAAGCGGAACAGGCGGGGTGCTGATGCTCCTTCTCATGGTGGTGTTGCCCGAGACCAGGCTCCTCTGCGTCACCTCCGGGTTGATCCTGATCGCCGCCGCGGTTTGGGTCGTCAGCGCCGAGACCAGCAGTGACAAATGCGCTCCTTCCCGACGCGACAGATCCTGGCGATGGATCGCTGTGGTCTGTACCGCAATGATTCTTGCGCTGCTGGCCACGGTGTGGCCGCCCACGCTTCGTATCGATCCGTACAAGTCGCTTGCCGTTGTGCGACGCTACGAAGCGCAGTCCGACGCCGAACATCTGCTCACAGGGTACAGTCCGCGCGGCCGGCTCGACGTGTATGCCTCGCCGCTGTTTCACGACACCCTGTTCGCCGGATTCACCGCCCTGTCTCCAGCACCTGCTCAACTCCGACTTCTCGTCGATGGAAACGCCGCAGGCACGGTCTTCACCATCGACAGCGCGGACGAGGCAGAGATCCTCGACCACACACCGATGTCGGTAGCGTATCGGCTGGTTGAACACCCCAGTGTGCTCCTGCTCGGCGAGACGGCAGGAACCAACGTGTGGCTGGCGCGTCGGTTCGACGCATCGTGTGTTACCATCGTGCAGGGCAACCCGCAGATTGTCGAGTGGATGACCGGGTCGCTTGCCGAGGTGTCCGGACACGTGTTCTCGCTTCCGGGGGTCAAAGTGGCACCGGTCGACCCGCGGCTCTTTCTGGAGAGTCGGGAGGAGCGTTACGACTTGATTCAGCTGGTTCACACAGAGGGGATGGCCGTCGGCGTGAGCAGTCTGCTGTCCGTGCACGAGGATTTCCTGCTGACCCGCGAAGGCCTGGCTCGGTGTTTGATGCGTCTTACCCCCAACGGGCTGCTCGCCGTCACCCGCCAGATTCAGGACCCACCACGCGACAACGTCAAGCTGCTCGCCACCGTGGCCGAGGCGTTGGAGTCGTTGGGTGTCAAAGAGTCTGGCCGACACATCGTTCAAATCCGCAACTATTTAGCCGTGACAACCCTTACCTCGCTTGCGCCGCTCGATGCTGCAACCTGCGAGCGGTTGCTCTCCGTTGCCGAAGAGCTGCAGCTTGACATTGAATGGGCCCCGTGCCCCGGTGTTGATCCCACCGACCAGCTTGCCAAGCTCTCCGGTCCGCCTGGTGCGGACTACTCCTACTACCACTACGCCGCCGCCGAGATCTTCTCGCCGCAGCGGGAGGCCTTTCTCGATGACTGGGTGTACGACGTGAGGCCGACGAGTGACGACCGTCCGTACTTCTACAACTTCTTTCGCTGGAGATCGCTTCCGTTGTTCAGGCAAGTGTACGGTTCGACGTGGTTCCGTAAACTGGAACTGGGGTACGTGGTCATCATCGGTGTGCTGATCGAAGTCGTGGTCGTAGGGAGCATCTTGATCCTGCTTCCTCTCCTGTGGCTCAACCGACGATCCGGGCAACGTGCGGGACGCCTGCCGACTGCCGTCTATTTCCTGTTACTCGGGCTTGCCTACATGCTGTTGGAAATCGTGTTGATCAACAAGTTCACCAATCTACTAGGTGATCCGATCCTGTCGGCCGGCGGTGTTGTCAGCGCGTTCCTGGTGGCAAGCAGTCTGGGAAGCCTTGCGAGCAGACGGCTCTTTCGTCAACCGCGCCACGCCATTACCGCAGCCGTGCTCGGCATCGTCGCGCTCGCTCTCGTCTATGCCTTTATTCTGGATAACCTGTTTCCCCTCGCCGCGTCCTGGGGGACCGCCTCGAGATTTTCTCTCGCGATTCTCTTGGCCGGTCCACTGGCATTCCTGATGGGCTTTCCGTTCCCCAACGGCCTGGCTATGGTGCAAAAGGGACGCTCGGTGCTCGTCCCTTGGGCGTGGGGCGTGAACGGCTTTGCCTCCGTCGCCGGCCCGCCGCTTGGGGTCGTCCTCGCCGTGGCCAGCGGCTTTCGGTGGGTGTTTCTCCTCGCGGCCGCGCTGTACGCCTGTGCGGGGTTGGTGGCGTGGAGCCTTCTGGGTGCGCGTGTGCGCTAACCGGTGGAAGCCATCGTTAAAGGTCAGAATCATACCTCGTTGAGCATGAAGCCAGAAGTGGCAGCGCACCTTATGTGCAACATTCCGCCCTCATATCCGTCATTGCAGCAGACTCAACAGAACGCTCATCGTTGCGAGGTTGCCCACAGTAGTCAGCAGCACCACCGAAGCAGTGAGATCTGGCTGGCGGTTGTACTGTAGCGACAGGACAAGTGCGTTGACTGCGGTGGGAGTGCTGGTTTGAACAAGGAGGACGGCGCGGAGAAGCCCTTGCACCCCGAGGGCAGTCGTTACACCCCAGGCAAGCAACGGTGGAATGAGCAGTTTGGCCGTTGTAAGGAGTGCGGTCTGACGGACTAACCCCTCGATGCGCACCGTTGACAGTGCCATTCCCAGAAGCAGCAGCTGTATGGGAATAGCCGCTTGGGCCAAAAGCTCGATCGGCCGGGAAACGGGCAGTGGAAGACCGATCGAAAGCGTGCGAACGAGCAACGCCAGCGCGAACGCGTAGAACCATGGAACCTTGAGGATGCTCAACAGTAGTGTGCGGACGGACATTCCCTTGTGCCAGCTGGCCACGCCGACGCCGAACACGACCACGAACGCCGTATATGTCACCATGTAGATGACGCCCAAGGCAAATCCGGCCTCACCGAATGCAAACAACAGGATCGGAAGCCCGTAGTTCCCGTTGTTGTTGAGACACAGAGAGAGGACCGATGCAACGCTTGTATCCTTGTCCCATCTGAGAAGTCGAGTCCCTACGAGGCTGAACGCGAACAGAACGGAGAACACGATGGCCACGAATACGACGGTACTTGTCAGGTCGCTCGCCGTGATCGAGAAGCTAACAACGGAGTTGAAAATCAACGCCGGGGTCAGGATGTAAAAGGAGAGCTTGGTTAGAGAGATGGTGCCGAGTTTTGTGCATCGACCGAAGAGAAAGCCGATACCGGCGACCAATGCGACGGGCACGATGACATTGACAAATACCATGACCACCCACAGTCTTTGAAACCATGCTGCTGGGGCAAACAGGCGGGTCGATCCGTAAGGCTGTCAGCAGAAGCAGCGTTTAAAACCCGTCTGTGCTATAGAGGTCAAGGGTACTCGTCTTGCGCCGCCCCTGCAACTCTCGCTTTGCGGTGCCGAGAGAAGGCGGGGCAAGCGATTCTGCGGTATCCAATGAGCAGATGCTTCCAGCCATAGAAGCCTTCAATCATTGAGGAGAGAGTGGTCTGGGTGTGCTTGTTTATTGAGGGGAGCGTGCGGCGGGGCGGGGTCTCATACTCGCTTCATAGGAGGCCCTGAGCCCTGGCTGCAAAGGTCTTTTCAGCCATCTTGGGGTCACGGCTGTCCGAAGGGAATGCCGCCACGTTCGCCCAGCGACTGCACCGCATTCACCACCGTTTTCAAAGCGGGAGAGTAAAGTGATCCTTACGCGAGCGAGAGCGCTTTACCTTCTAGCCCCGAATGGTACACTCTCCGTGCAGATGAGGCCCCTTGTCGGGCCTCATCTCTTTTTCTACTGTTTCGACTGAAATCTGTATCATGATATGCTCCGGTAAAACGCGTGTGCCTGCTGTATTATGAGTTCGAGGCACGAGGAGGAGGAATTCCCGGTGGTAGACGTACTGCTTCAGTTCGTAGCGGGGATCGTTATCGTTCTTGCTTCAATCGGAATTCTGGCCGTCCCCTCGGCAGTCCGAGCGGCAAGGGGACGAAAGGGAAAGAACGAGTAACAGATAAGCGTTTGGTTGCCGAAAGGCGACCGACGGCACCGTTGCTCGATCGGCCCGGGCTTCCCCCATCGAAAACGTGATGTGGTTGAAGCGCTTGGGCCTTGGTGGAGCCCAGGACTCATCTGTGGTGAGGGTCTTGTTCGCTCAATGGATCTGTTACCGGGTGAGGCTTGACGCAGCCTGTCTTTCAATGACAGAATGCGATGGAACATGTTTTGTGGTGTTTTCTTGAGGAGAACCGATGGGTGGCGCAAGCCAGATCGAGTCAGTAGCCAAGAGGAGGTCGCGATGGCAAAGAAAGGTATCTCTGGCGGCAAGTGGATCGTTCCGGCCGTTGTAGCGATTGTACTGTTGTCCGTTGCGGGAAGCGGTATCGCGTCTCAGTTCAGCATCTCGCTCGGTGGCAGGGTCCAGAGTTACGCCGGTCTGCAGTTGACGGGAGTCGGAATCGCACAGCTGGCGGAAGCGACCCTGGACGTCACTTCCAGCCAGTCGATGATCGCCGTGCTGAGAGGGCCCAGCAGGGGCATTGGTGTGATCGGCTTTTACGGAGGGAGCGTTTGGAAGGGGCAGATCGGCTACGGCGATGTCTGCGGCAGTGGCCTCGCCGGCCTTGGCGGTGCGGTGGGAATCTGTTCGTATACAGGGCCGGCCACTATGGGGACTTCCGACCTGACGACTCTCTTCGTCACAAGCTCCGGGAACGTGGGCATCGGAGTGGTAAATCCGACGGAGACGCTTCACGTTTTCGGCAACGTACGGGTTGAGGGGGACCTGCGAGTCACCGGGACAAAGAATTTTGTGCAAGGCTATCCGAATGACGCGAGCAAGGAGATCGTTTACACCTCGCTGGAGGGACCCGAGGTCGGTACGTATGTCCGCGGCACGGCCGAACTGGTCAATGGGCAAGCGGAGATCGTTCTGCCGGAGCACTTCACCTTGATTACGAGTGAGGATGGGTGCACGGTTCAGCTGACCCCGCTGGGAGAATGGCTCCAGCTCTTCGTCGTCGAGAAGAGTGTTAAGCGGCTGGTGATCGGTGAAGCCAACGGCCGCAGCGGTCAGTTCGACTATTTCGTCCAGGGGGTACGCATCGGCTACGAAGACCACCGTGTCGTGCGAAATCTGTAGGAGGGGTGGAAAGGCGTGCGACCGATGTACTCGGTTTGAGTCGATCGGAATCGGCTATCTGTGTAGTGCGGAATGCGGCGTGTTCACAGACACGCCATTGGAGGGGTGATGATGAGCTCAGATCTGGATGAAACCACTTTCTACGACGTGCATATGCACGCGTTTAATCTCAGCCATCCGTATCTCTTAGCATTTATTCGTCGGTTCAAGGGCAAGCTAGGCGCACTCCTGTGTTTCAGTCCGACCCTTCCGCTGCTAGCGAAGGTCCCTGATCTTTGGCCCGCCGCTGCGTCCTTTATGGAGTCGAAGATCAACGTGGCCCAGAATCTGCTGTCGGTGATGGAAAACGACATCGGAAGCTTCTTCCTTCTGATCGAGAACTGCCTGAGGGATGGCAAGGATCCCCCTTTGCAGGGTGACAGGCTTCACATCGGCGACAGAGTATACAAGCGCATCATCCTGACTCCCTTGATGATGGACTTCGGGTACAAGGGCAAGACCCCCCCGGGGCAGAAAAGAAAGAAGTCGTTTCACTACGACATTCCCGCGTCGAAGCCGATCAAAGAACAGGTCACCGACGTGTTCAACGGAATCAAAGACTACAAGGAGTCCGAGACCTCCGAGAAGCTATCCAAGAAGTTCCCCGCTCTCGAATCCGAGCCCGAGCGGATGTTGGAGATCTATCCCTTCCTCGGTCTCAATACCCAAAACTACCGATACGACGAGATCGAGGAGCTGTTTGGTAAGTACTTCGGAGAGAAGGCTTCAACGGAGCAGGAATTGCTGGCCAACATGGGCCGGTTCGATGGGGACATCGACCATTTGACAACGGGCTCCTTCGCGGGGGTCAAAGTGTATCCGTCTTTGGGGTTTGATCCCTGGCCGGACGGTAGATACGAGGACGCAGAGGAAATGCGCAAAGTCGAGCTGCTGTATTCGCTCTGCTGCAAGAAGAGCATTCCGATAACGGCCCACGGAGGCACGGGGGGGTTTGTTACAGTCGACAAGAAGAGGTTGCGATCCTATGCCTCGGTCGAGAAGTGGGAGAAGGTGCTGGCAGCGTTTCCCGAGCTGAGGCTCAATCTGGCGCATTTTCCGATGGACGAGAAGATGCTGTGGTTGGTTCCCAATCCTGTGCACCCGTTGAGGAATGCCTATGTGAAGCTTGTCCTAAACAACGAGAACGCGTACATCGACTTTTCCTGTCAGGTAGCAGACGACGAATACTTCG
>CAZDDA010000044.1:0-11466 GCA_964504085.1 uncultured Thermotogae bacterium
TGCATCTCCGTAACTTTGGAGTACTTTTCCACCTCGATGCCGGACTTCCTGCGAAAGATGGCGCTGCCAGTCGTCATCGGCACCCTCATCACTCTAGCCATTGGATTCTGGGTGCTGTGAGAGCGTCTCATTCCTAACCTAAGAAGGAAGAAAGCTGCTGCGAGGCGCCAGACCTCATTTCCCGAAAAGCTGATAGTGTAAGCACGAGCCATTCATTCCTGATCAACCTTCCTTTCCAAGTCTAGCACATAAGAGCCTCCTTGTGTGAGCAGGAGACCGCAACCAGCTCGACTCCGGCTCATATCGGCCTACACCCCTACCCGGAGAGTTCCACGGCTCCATTCGTGTTTCAAGCATGACTTCCCAGGGTGACACGTGTCCAGCTTCAAGGTCCGCCCTTCCTTCCTGACTTGGTTTCCTCCATCACTAGGATTTGATCATGGACAGAATCGAAGTGATCGCACGCGCCTCGAGTCCGCATCAGCAGCGAGAGATTGTTCGTCTCAAGAAACACCTGCTCGCGGACATCCGCGCTTTCTGCAGTTTTGAGTTGCACGAGGTGGACTTCCCCTCCGGTGAGGCACTCGCTGCCGTCCTCGTATTGAGCGGGGGTGTCGAGCGAGAAGTACTGAAGCTGGTCTCTCAGCTTCCCTCTCCAACGCTTCTCATCGCTCATTCTGGTCACAATTCACTGCCGGCTTGCCTGGAAATCCTCGCCCGCATACGACAAGAGGGCGGCGAAGGGCAAATCCTATTCGGATCCCCAGAGACAATTGCTCGCAAACTCACGCTCGAATTACAGGTTGTGTCTGCGTGGGAGAGGCTCCGATTCAGTCGTGTGGGATTGATCGGGACGCCCTCTGAATGGCTGGTCGCAAGTGACCTCGAGCGTGCATTTCTCAAAGGGCGTTTGGGAATAGAGCTTGTCCAGATCGAGATGAAGGAGTTGATCGAGCGCATCGAGTCAACGACTTCCTCCAAGAAGGACATCGCTCGGTTTGCCAAAGCTGCCCAAGGAGAAGCAGAACCCAGCAAGGAGGAGTTACACCAAGCAGTTGCAGTCTATACCGCCCTGCATTCTCTGGTGAAGGAGCATCGACTTGCCGCATTCACGGTGCGCTGCTTCGACCTGGTATCACGATTGCAGAATACCGGATGCTATGCCCTGTCTCGTCTCAACGACGAGAAGATTCCGGCTGGTTGTGAAGGCGACCTGCAAGCGCTCTTTTCCCTTTATCTCGCAGCGCTTCTGACCGGAGAAGCGGCATTTATGGGAAACATCGCTTCGGTAGAACCTGCCACGAACAAGATTGTCCTAGCCCATTGCTCTTGTCCCCTATCGCTGGGAGCACACTATGCAATTCGGAGCCATTTTGAATCAGGCCTCGGAGTGGGAATCGCGGTAACCTTCTCTGAGGGACCCTGCACTCTGTTCCGCCTCGGTGGTGTCCGCCTCGACCAGCTGTTTATCCGCCAAGGCGCAATCGAAGGCGCGCTCGACCGGGACGATCTGTGCCGTACACAGGTTGCCCTATCCGTCACCGATCCAGTCTCTCCACTTCTCACCGCTCCGCTGGGAAACCACCACATACTTGTTCCCGGTCACTATCGTGAAGCGATAGAACGCTTCTTTGAGCGCTACTTGCGCCCTTGAGTTGCCGAGTTGGAGCCACTCCGCTACCATCTCCTGTAGACTCGGAGGTGACCAAGAGATGGCAGAACGGCAAATGCGGATCACCGCGGACAACGATATGCGGCGAGGGACCTATTCCAACCTCGCTCTGATTTCTCATCGCAAGGAGGAATTCGTCCTTGATTTCCTGTTTGTCGACCCACAGACGCAGACATCAAAGGACGACCAGGCACTTCTTGCCTCCAGAATCATCCTCAACCCAGGGCACATGAAGCGCCTCTATCAGGCCATTGGAGAGAATATCCAGCGTTACGAGAAGAACTTCGGCAAGATCGTTCTCCCCCCAAAACTGACATAGAAATCAATAGCAATGGTTACCGCCGCGGTGACAATGAATGACGAAAGGCGGTTCCAAGACCTTAAAGAAAGCGTCCTGCGAACGATCCTTGCTCGACGGATCACGCTCGGCGTTTTCGCCGCCGTTGCCCTCATCGTAAAGTGCACAAGTGGGATCAGCTATCTCAACCCTCTCTACTACACTCCACTGGCGTGGTTTCTGATCACGTTTCCGTTTACCTTCCTCATTCGCCGTCAACACACAGTAGAGCTACTCCATTGGGTTCACACCGGGTTTTTCATCGCCGAGATTGCGCTGATTACGTTTTTTGTCCACTGGATGGGAGGTAGTGAGTGGATCGGGATCATCTTTTACTTATTCACGGTGATCTATGCCAATTTCTTCCTTCCTCGACTGCAGGGGTACCTCATCACCGCGCTGGTCATCCTCCTATACTCATCTCTGGTCCTGCTCGAGTACTCCGGTGTGATTCCCCACCGGTCCTTGTTCGCCATGCTCGGGGAGCCTTATCGCAGCCTGTCATACACTCTGACAACGATTCTTGCCGGCGCGATTGGCATATATGCGGTCCTCGCTTATACCGTTCGATCCTTCACCGAAATCTATGCCCGCAAGAACCGCGCTCTCGCCGAAAGGGAGGAAGATCTCGCAAGACTATCGAGGCAACTCCTCTCCGCCCAAGAAGACGAGCGCCGACGAATCGCCCATGAGCTGCACGACAAACTCGGTCAATCCCTTGCTGCGGTGAAGCTTCATATCGGCGCCTTGCGCAAGAGTCTCCCAGACAAGCAGAGGGAAGAAATCCTCGGAATCGTTGATCAAGCCATTGCCGAGACCCGATCCTTGGCCTACTCCCTCCGTCCGCCGCTTCTCGAAGACCTCGGCCTGTTACCTTCGATACATCAACTCGCGGAAATGGTAGAGGCATCGAGTGGGATTGAGGTACGCTTGGCCGTGGATGAGGGCAAGAGACTGCCAAGGCCAGTAGAGAGCCTTTTGTTCAATGTCGCCCAGGAGGCAATCAAAAACGTGCAAGAGCACGCCCAGGCAAACCGGGTTGTTGTTTCACTGTCCAGAAAATCAGGGAGGGTTGCCCTAGCAATAGAAGATGACGGAATCGGCTTTCAAGTCATGGATTCGCAAGGGCTAGGCCTCCTTGGAATCAGAGAGCGGGTGGAGGGGATCGGAGGCCGACTGATCATCACCTCCACTGTAGGTGGCGGGTCGTGCGTGACCGTTGAGGTTCCGGATGAGACCAATCCGTGTAGCGATTGCAGATGACCACGCGATTGTTCGCGAAGGACTTACCCGCCTGCTTGACTCCTACCCGCAGATCGAGGTCGTAGGAACGGCAAAGGGCGGGTTGGCAGCAGTTGAGCTGGCACAGACACGCACGCCAGACGTGTTTCTGATGGATATCGCAATGCCCGACCTCGACGGTATTTCCGCAATCCCTCGCCTTACCCAAGCCTCTCCGACGACAAGAATCCTCATCCTTTCCATGCATGACGAACCGGAGTACGCGCAAGCTGCAATACGGCATGGTGCGTATGGTTTGGTCTCCAAGGCGGCTTCAACTGAGACCCTAGTTGCGGCAATTCAGACGGCGTTTCGCAGCGAACCCATCCCCAGCGGTCAGACGCTTTCCCCTCGCGAGAGGCAAATTCTTGCCATGATCGCAATCGGAGAAACGAATGACCAGATCGCGACCAGATTGTCGATCCGCCCCAAAACGGTCGACCACCATTGTCAACGCCTGATGGAGAAACTGGACATCCACACCCGGCCTGGCCTCATCGCCTACGCAAAGCGAATCGGCATTTGTCCGGCAGATTGATACATTTCCCCTATTTCTAGAACGCCACAACTCCGGTAGAATGGCTTCAACATGAGACCGATCCGGGTAGTGTTAGCAGACGATCATACACTTGTCCGCCAGGGAATCAAGACCCTGCTCCCCTCCTCTACGATTCGCGTCGTGGCGGAGGCAGCGGATGGTCGCGAGTTGGTGAAACACGCAAGAAGACTCCGCCCGGACATGGCCCTGGTCGACATTTCCATGCCACTTCTAAACGGAATCGAAGCAACGCGCCGGATCGCAAAGGTTTCCCCAAAGACTCGGGTAATCATCCTTTCCATGTACCCGGACAAGGAGTATGTCGCCCACGCCTATCAGCTTGGGGCCTGGGGATATGTGCTTAAGGAAGAGGCCCCGGAGCACCTGGTTGAAGCGATCGAGGCGGTGGCAGCGGGAAAGCAATACTTCCCAGCAAGAATGCCCTTGGGAAACTCCACGTTTGTGGATGAGCGACTCACCCCTAGGGAAAGAGAAGTTCTGCAGTTGATAGCTGAGGGGAAGAAGACCAGCGAGATTGCTCAGATCATGACGCGCAGCCTGCACACCGTGCGCAACCATCGTGCTCGGCTCCTGAAAAAGCTCGGCGTGCATAACGCCGCAGAGCTGGTGAAAGCCGCGGAGGAAATGGGCCTGGTGCACCTTGAGTCCGTCAGGAGAGAAGGATGACGCTGCCACGACTCCTTGCTCGTTACCGCGACCAGGTCAAAGCAGGACTCGCGGATGTATTGCACGGCGAGGGCCTTTTGTACGCAATCCTGCGCTACCACGTGGGACTTGAGGACGGGCAGGGCGTGGCAGGAAACCACATGGGAAAGTTCTTGCGACCGAGCCTGGTTCTGTCCACTGCTGAGGAACTGGGAGGAAAACTCGATCAAGCCCTCCCGGCAGCGCTGGCGCTGGAGCTCATTCATGACTTTTCCCTGATTCATGATGATGTCCAGGACGGCGACCGCACTCGCCGGGGGCGCCCATCGGTGTGGAGCCGGTACGGTGTCGACCAGGCAATCAACGCCGGTGACTTGATGCAGGCACTTGCAGTCTCCCAGGCCCTTCGCACCAGCAGAAAAGTTACGCAAGCGCTCTTGGAAGCAACCGTCGAAATGATCGAGGGACAAGGTCTCGACCTTGATGGAGAACATGAACCTGTGGCAGTGCCGCAGTATCTAAAGATGATTGACAAAAAGACCGGCGCGCTGATCCGCTGCGCTTTCCGTCTTGGAGCAATGGTCGCTGGGGCTCCAACCGAAATCGAAGAGGCGTTGGTGGAAATGGGTACACAGCTGGGAAGGGCCTTCCAAATTCGCGACGATCTGCTCGCGGTGTGGGGAGACAAGAAAGCCACGGGAAAGCCTCAGGGTTCTGATATTCGTCGTAGGAAGAAGTCGCTCCCTGCAGCAATTGCCTTATCGCGCGCGGTGGGGGTCGAACAAGGCCTCCTGCGGGAGCTTTACGACAAGCAAACTCTCACTGACGAAGACGTGAAGACGGTGGTCGGAGTAATGGAACAGGTTGGGGCCCATCAAGCCGGCCAGCAAATGGTCATCGACTATCTTAGCCAAGCGCAGGTTTGGCTTGCCAAAGTTCCCTTCTCCGAAAGTGGGAAAAAGGAGATGGAAGAATTGATCGACTATCTAGCAAGGAGAGCGCGATGAGACGGCCGGCGAAACTCGATCTCAAGATGGGGCGGTATTTGATGCTCCAGAAAGCAAAAGGGCGAACCTACTTCCCCTTTGTCACCATGCTCGAACCGCTCGAGGCGTGCAACTTGTCATGCGCGGGGTGTGGAAGAGTCATCGAGTACAAGAGCGTGATGGATCGACGTCTGTCTGTTGAAGACTCGCTTTTCGCCGTCCACGCCTCGGGGGCGCCCATCGTCTCGGTTTCGGGCGGCGAGCCGCTACTCCATCCCCAGATCGGAGAGATCGTCCGTGCGATCCTTGCCGAAAAACGCTTCGTTTACCTATGTACCAACGGCCTTTTGCTCCAGGAGTCGCTCGATCACTTTCCGATCTCCCCGTATCTGTCATTCGTGGTGCACCTTGACGGAACGCGACCTAGGCACGATGACGTTGCCGGCCGGGTGGGCACCTTCGATACGGCGATAACTGCACTCCAGGAGGCTCTGGCAAGAGGGTTCCGCGTTAACACGAACACCACCCTGTTCCACGGCTCGAACGTTGGGGATCTACACAAGCTTTTTGCTCGACTCACACAAATGGGAGTGGAAGGCTTAATGGTCTCCCCGGGTTATGCTTATGAAGATGTCTCTGATCATGATCTCTTCCTGCAGCGGCAGGAATCGATCGAGGTCTTCCGCCGCGTTCTCGATCGCAGCAAGGACTTCCCGCTCTACAACAATCCGCTTTACCTTGATTTTCTCCGTGGAGAGCGTGAGTACGCCTGTGCCGCGTGGACGACCCCAACCTATACAGTTCTTGGGTGGCGAAAGCCCTGTTATGCCTTGGCGGATGAACACACCGACGATATCGGCGACCTATTTGATCCTATGTTGTGGGAGCACTACGGTCCGGGGAAGGATCGACGCTGCACAAACTGCATGATGCACTCCTCGTTCGAGGGCGCAAGCATCCTGAAGGCATTCTCTCGCCCACGCGACTTGTTCACACTGGCACGAGGGGAGCGAGGACGGTGATTGTAATCAGCGCTTGTTTCCGGATGGAGACGGCATGGATCCCGAAACTTCCCAACGGACACGTAATTCACACGCCAATGGGCGAGGCTGCAGCGGACGCCGTGCAAAGAGGGCTGGAACGCCTCTTGCCGGAAGTACCTTCCCTGATTGTGTCCACCGGATTCTGCGGGGGGCTTGTGCCTACTTTGCATTCGGGAAAGCTCGTGCTCGCCGAGGCCATTGAACAGAGCGGGAAAGCGATCCCCGTCGACCCAGCACTCTTTGCTCAAGCTAAGGAAGCTCTACGTGCCGCAAGGCTCGATTTTGTCTGCGGACCGATTAGAAGCTCCGATCGGGTGGTTCAAACCAAAGAGGAGAAACACCGCCTTCAAACGAAGGGGGCGATTGCTGTGGACATGGAGTCCGGACCACTTGCTCGATGGGCAAGAGAGAAGCGATTTGACTTTCTCTGTCTTCGGGCTGTCCTTGACGCAGTCGACCAAGAGCTTCCGCTTACCATGAAGACCTCCTTGATCCAGTCAATCCTGCAGCACCCCTTGACAACCCTCCGGCTGGCTCGGCTCTCCGTACGGGCGGGACACAGCATCGGTCGGGCGATTCCAGTCTTGGTTAGTGGCTTTGAAGGAGGAGCAGGATGAGTCGGCGCGCTGTGATGGTCGGGGGGAGGCAGATCGGTGGCGGTGCTCCGATCGTGGTCCAATCGATGACCAGTACCGATACGCGGGACATCGCGGCAACGGTGGCCCAGATCGTGCGGTTGCAGTGTGCGGGCTGCGAGATCGTGCGAGCTGCCGTCCCCAACCTCGAAGCGGCAAAGGCCCTTCGCAACATCAAAGAACAAATTGCCATTCCGCTTGTGGCCGACGTCCACTTCGATCACCGCCTGGCTCTGGCCGCGATCGAGGCAGGTGTCGATAAGCTCCGGCTGAACCCCGGCACGATCACGGACAAAGAGAAGATCACCGAAGTCGTCCGTGCTGCGAAGGCGGCAGAGATTCCGATTCGTGTTGGCGCCAACTCCGGCTCGCTAACGCGGGAGTTCCGCGATGCTCACGGCCATCCGAGTGCAGAAGGAATGGTCCAAAGTGCTCTTGCAGAGATCCGCCTTCTGGAAGAATTGGATTTCACGGACATCGTCGTTTCGCTAAAAGGGACGGATGTGCTGATGACGATCGCTGCCTACCGACAGCTGGCAAGCGAGGTGAATTATCCCCTGCACATCGGGATCACAGAGGCGGGAACGCCCTGGGAAGGAGCCATTCGTTCGGCCGTCGGTGTTGGGATCCTCCTCGAGGAGGGGTTGGGCGACACGATTCGCGTATCGCTCACCGGCGATCCCGTCGAAGAGGTCCGCGTAGCGTACGAGATCCTGCGATCTTTGAGACTTCGCCAGCGAGGGATCACCTACCGGGCCTGCCCGACATGTGGCCGCACGCGAATCGACCTTGTCACCATTGCGCAGCTGGCACAAAAGGATCTTGCCGATGTGGAGGAGCCGCTCACGCTCGCCCTGATGGGTTGCGTAGTCAACGGTCTCGGCGAAGCCAGAGAGGCCGATGTCGGGCTGGTCGGTGGTGACGGGAACGGGACGATCTACGTGGCGGGCGAACCGGTACACCATGGTGTGCCAGAAGGGGAACTGGCGACAAGGATTGTCCAAACGGTCCGCAATGTACTCAAGAGGGCATCATGAATGAGAGGGTCGCAGCAAGATCAGCAACAGCTCCGAGGTCGCCCCTTGCCAATCTTGACCGCGCGATTGAGAAGGCGACTTCGCATCTGCTCGGTCTGCGGCATGAGAAGGGATATTGGTGGGGAAAACTGGAGTCGAACGTCACCATCACCGCCGAGCACGTTTTCCTCCGTCATATCCTGGAGGAACCCAACGAGGCCGAACTGCGGAAGATCTCTTCGTATCTGCTCGAACAGCAGCGCAATGACGGAACGTGGACCAATTGGTTCGACGGCCCGTCCGACCTCTCCACGACGATCGAGGCCTATCTCGCCTTGAAGATGGCGCGTGTCTCACCCGATGCACACGAGATGCGCAAAGCGCGCGAGTTCATCCTGGCCCGCGGCGGGATTGAGAAAGCGCGTGTGTTCACCAAGATCTGGTTTGCCATGATGGGAGAGTGGGACTGGAAAGGGGTGCCGGTCCTGCCAGCAGAGTACGTCCTGCTGCCAGGCTGGTTTCCGATCAGCATCTACTCCTTCGGCTGCTGGGCGCGGCAAACGATCGTGCCGATGGCAATCATCATGGATGCTCGGCCCGTTGTCCCGCTCCCCGCATGGGCTCGGACCGACGAACTCTTCGTGAACGGTCGCGACAACGCCGACCTGGCCATCCGTCCATCAAAAACGACATGGCAAGCATGTGGATTCCTCTTGCTTGATCGAGTGCTGCGGTGGCACGAACGGCTGGCCGTTAAACCGTTCCGGCACCGGGCGCTCACCCAGGCAGAGCGGTGGATCATCGATCGCCAGGAGGCAGACGGCTCGTGGGGCGGAATCCAGCCTCCGTGGGTCTATTCCTTGATCGCGTTGAAGGTGCGAGGCTACGGCCTCGAACATCCGGTGATGCAGAAAGGGCTCTCCGGCTTCTACGGCGCGACCGGATTCGCAGTGGAAACCGAAGACTCGTTCCACCTCCAGTCTTGCCTGTCCCCGGTCTGGGACACCGGTCTGGCAATGATCGCTCTTCAGGACGCCGGGCTACCGGAGGATCACCCCTCGCTGGTCAAGGCAGGCAACTGGTTGCTCAATGAACAAATCTTCCGCGGAGGCGACTGGCAAATTCGGTGCAAGGCACGTCCGGGCGGCTGGGCGTTCGAGTTCGCCAATGATGTCTACCCAGACACCGACGACACCGCCGTCGTGATGATGGCTCTGCTTAAGACCAAGCTTGATTCGCAACGGAAGAAACACGCCCTGGAACGGGGAGTAGAGTGGCTGGCGGCGATGCAGAGCGGAAATGGCGGATGGGGCGCGTTCGACCGGAACAACAGGCAAACATGGACCCGACACATCCCCTTCTGCGACTTCGGCGAGGTGATCGATCCGCCGTCGGTCGACGTCACCGCCCACACCCTCGAGTACCTCGGCCGTCACGGATGGCGCGCCGATCATCCGGTGATCCGCCGCGCGTTACGTTACATAGAGAAGGAACAGGAACCGGACGGATCGTGGTATGGTCGGTGGGGGGTCAACCTAACCTACGGCACGGGCGCCGTTCTCCCTGCCCTGGAAGGGATCGGCGAGGACATGAGCGCGCCCTACGTCCGCCGCGCCGTCGATTGGCTGATCGAGCATCAGAACAGCGACGGCGGGTGGGGCGAGTGTGTCGAAGGCTATGGCGATCCTGCATGGCGTGGCCGAGGCTCATCGACGCCGTCGCAAACGGCGTGGGCGCTGTTGGCCCTGATCGCCGCCGGCGAAGCCAGCCATCCGGCGACGCAACGCGGGATTGCTTGCCTGTTGGAGACGCAGACCAAGACAGGTGGCTGGGACGAGCCATACTACACCGGGACCGGCTTCCCGATGGACTTCATGATCAACTACCACCTGTATCGGGACGTCTTTCCACTGATGGCGTTGGGGCGCTACCGGCGCGCGCTGGAGGAGACACCATGAAGATCGTGAAGGCGAAAGTGTTCGGTTTTTGCTTCGGCGTTCGCCGGGCCGTAACCATGATCGAGAAAGAGCTAGAGCAACACGGACCCCTCTACACCCTGGGAGCAATCGTTCACAACACACACGTCGTCGAGGAGCTTGCAGACAAGGGCGTGCAACTGGTGAAAACCCTGGACGACGTACCTGCAAATGGTGCGGTAGCGATTACTGCGCACGGGGCGGGGGAAGAGGTATACGAAGAGATCAAACGCCGCAGCTTGCGATTGATCGATACGACTTGCCCTATCGTCCGTCGCGCTCAAGAAAAAGCGGCCCATCTCGTCGATGAGGGCTTCTTCGTGGTCCTGTACGGAGAGGCAAAACACCCAGAAGTGAAGGGAATTCTCTCCTGGACGCGCGGGCAGGGTATGGCCACGCAAACCCCCGATATCACCGTCCCTGCTGAAGCGAAGGGCATCGCCATCATTGCACAGACTACGAAGAGCCCAACGCTGTTCGGGGAGTTCGTACAACAGATCGCCAAGCGATACACAGGCAAAGTCCCGGAGATCCGAATCGTGGATACCACCTGCCCGGAAACCGGACGCCGATACCAAGCGGCCAAGGAACTTGCCAAGCGAGTAGAGGCCCTGATTGTGGTGGGCAGCCGTTCCTCAGCGAACACGCGCAAGCTTGCGGAAACCTGTAGCGCAACCGGCGCTCCTACCTATCACATCGAGACTGCAAGCGAGATCGAGGAGGACTGGCTCTCCGGAATCGACCGCTTTGGGGTAACCGCCGGAGCGTCCACACCCGATGACATCATCGAGGAGGTCGTTCTAAGATTACAGAGTGGTAACGACAGGAGTTTGACGAAAGGAGGAATGGAGACCGCCGGAGTCTCCTGATATGTCCAATGCAGACACGTATTGAAGAAACAACCGCACTGAAGCTGTACCAACACATCATTCAAAAGGTGGCAAATCACGCCCCGGAGTTTATCGACATCAATACGGACGTGGAGTCGCTGCTTGACCATTCCGGCGTCCGCGAGGGATCGGTTCTCATCTACTCTCGTCACACCACAGCCGCGATCAAGATAAACGAGAACGAACCCCTGCTGCTGGAAGACATGGCGCACTTCCTCGAGGGGGTGGCCCCCCGCGAGGCCGACTACAAACACAACGATTTTGCCATCCGGACCGCCAACATGACCGAAGACGAATGCCCGAACGGCCACTCCCACTGCCAACACCTGCTGCTGGGTGCCAGTGAGACAATCCCGATCGCCGAGGGACAACTCCTGTTGGGAAGATGGCAGCGCATCTTCCTGGTTGAACTCGATTACCTGCGGA
>CAZDDA010000045.1:0-11321 GCA_964504085.1 uncultured Thermotogae bacterium
CGCTGAACTACGTGCATCCAGCAGACATCGCTACGCAGATCCTCACTGAGCGCTATGGCCATGGCGCTTGACCGATGCTGGGCAGTTGGCTCGCGTCAGGCGGCGAAACTCGCAGACAGACGGTCTTGTCTGAGAACCAGGCACGAACATCTCCCTTGAGCTTCAGTAACTCGAACCAAGGGCTCCATCTGACGGTTCTCACATCACTCACACGGACTTCTGGCGGAAAGCAGGAGCCGAGGATTCGAACCCGATGATCCCGTCAGGGGCTGCGTTCCCTGCGTTGGTTGGGAGTGGAGGATTCGAACGCCGACGTTGAAATGACATAGAGTGGTGGACGGATCCCTGCCTGGAAGAGACTGCCGAGACCAGGCTGTCCTCTCAGGTCTCGCAAACAAAGGCCCTTCTGAAGGCCTGTCTATACGCCCGAGAGGATTCGAACCTCCGACCTTCGCATCCGGAGTGCGACGCTCTGATCCACTGAGCTACGGGCGCATCTTTCTGGCGGAGGGGGCGGGATTCGAACCCGCGGACGAGCGTTAAACCCGTCGACGGTTTAGCAAACCGTTGTCTTGGACCGCTTGACTACCCCTCCGGGCTCACTCATTCTAGCTTTGGAAAAGTCTTCGGTCAACTCGGCGACTCATTTTGATTGTGGTTGAGCGTGGCGGAGGGGGCGGGATTCGAACCCGCGGAGCCTTGCGGCTCGCCGGTTTTCAAGACCGGTGGTTTCGTCCGCTCGCCCACCCCTCCGAAGGGCAATTATACGCAACCACCTGTTTCGCTCACCCCTGTTGGCCGGTATTGTCAGCAGTCCCCACGCCGCGCTCGATCGTCCCCCCGCCGAGGAGGCGATCACCGTAGTACAGGGCGACGATCTGGCCGGGAGTGACCGCGCGCTGGGGCTGCGTAAATGTGAGGGAGAAGCGGGTCTGCGTCAACGGATGAAAGACGGCGCTGAAGGCGGGGGACCGGTAGCGGATCTTTGCCGAGATTTGCGCTCCTTCCTCAGGCGCCGCTCCGAAGAGAAAGCTCGCCTCGGAGGCTTCCAGTGCAGTTGCATAGAGGTCTCGTTCCTCTCCGACAGTCAACGCGTTGCGTTCACGATCGATCGCCACAACGTAGAGCGGCCGGGTGGATGAAATCTTAAGCCCGCGACGCTGGCCGATGGTGTAGCGCGGAAGTCCCTCGTGCTCGCCGAGGATGCGGCCTGACGGATCAACGATGGGCCCGGGAGTGAAATCCTCCTCCTCAAACAGAAACTCGAACCGGCCGTCCCGGGCAAAGCAGAGGTCCTGGCTCTCGGGTAGATCCGCAGCGTGGAGCTTGTTTTCGCGGGCAATGGCAACGACGTCCCCTTTCGTCAGATCCCCAACCGGAAAGGTCAGCTTTGTCAGCTGTTCTTCGATCAACCCGTAGAGAAAGTAGGATTGGTCCTTGTTCGGATCCGTTCCTCGATGCAGTTGAAGGTGGCCGGTGCCATCTGGCACGATTCGCACGTGGTGACCGGTGGCGACTCGGTCGAAGCCTTCCTCTCTCGCGTGCTGAAACGCGAGGCCGAAACGCAGGTACCGATTGCAGCGACCGCACGGGTTCGGCGTCTCCCCATGTCGATAGCGGGTGACAAAATTGTGGAGCACGTGTTCGTAGAACAGCTCACTGGCGTCGATCGTGCGGTGGGGGATGCCGAGCTCGCCGGCAGCAAGAGCCGCGACGTCAAGGAAACAGCATTTTGTCTTTCCTGCGTAGTCGGGTGCCCCGGGAAACGACCAAAACCAAAAGGTGACTGCCTCAACGTCGTGGCCCTCGTTTTTCAGCAGCAGTGCGGCAACGGTGCTGTCCACCCCGCCGCTCATGCAAACGAGAACCCTCTCAGCCACCCGTCTCCTCACCGCTTGCCGGGACGAGGCAGAGAAATTCGAACGGCTCAGATCCGGTGTTGAGAAATTGGTGTTCGTCGTTGCCAGGCACGTACACGAAATCCCTCGCGCCCACCGCGGTGCTGCCGTGAGCGGATTTGACCGTTCCGCTCCCGGAGAGGATGAACACCTCGTGCTCCCAGGGATGAGTGTGATAGGGGCTGCACCCGCCCTCCCCCAGGGTAAACAGCCGCATGACGAAATTGGTCGCCCCCTGCTTCGGCCCGATCAGCACCTGCTTGGTCGCATGTAAGACCGTCTCGCCGTTGTGTAGATCGACCGATTCCACCGCACAACTCTTGCCAATGTTGACCATCATTCCTCCTTGCCTTGTAGTCGGCTCACAACCAGTGGAACGAGCATCTCGTGGGTGGTCAGCCCACCATGCACACCCTTCAGCATCGCTGCATCCTTGTACGGATGATAGATCGCCGTCTTGCCGGTGGAAACCACAAGCAGATCGCCGATTCGATCCGCAACCTCGGCTCTCACCGGCCCTTGTCCGAACAGGCCCGCCTCCAGGACCGAATCCGCATCGAGGCAAATCAAATCATCTCCGAAGCGTTCCTGTATCGTCTTGGCCACCGCTCGCTTCTTCCCTTCTCGAACGTACAAGTAGGATGCCCGCGGCTCGCCGACCGGAGGCAGGACCAGATTCCGTGCAAGCTCCGGCTCATCCGAGATCAGCCGATAGTCGGAGGCCGCCATCGGGACAAACCCGTGATCCGAAGTAATGATGAACAGGGTCTGCCCAACCTGTCCATCGAGCTCACGTGCGATGGCAGTATCAACGGTATGCAGCTCAGCCGCGAACTCCTCGGTCCACGGGCCGTGGGTATGGGCGATGGCATCGGTCCCGCCCCAATAGAGACTGACAAAGACACTTCCGCTCGTCCGCTGGAGTATACGGCGTGCCACGACAAGCATGTCCGAGAGATTGACGACGGGGTGAAGACGCGCGCTCCCATCGTAGAGGAGGCTCGACAGGCCGCTCGAGGCGATGTGGCGACTGAGGACCACGTGCGTGTCGACCCCAAGTTGGTGCAGCTGCCCGTACAGCGTTGGTATGCCGAGGAAAGTCTGCAGGTCAATCCCCGCTTCAACGGCTGAGCCTCCCTTGGCGTCGCCTTGCGTGGACAGGCGAATCATGTTGGTGATTGCAGAGATCTCTTTCAGATACAGCCGGTAGCCCACCATTCCGTGCTCTTGGGGAGTCAGGCCAGTACTGAGTGTGGGCAACGCCGTCGCGGTGGTCGAGGGAAAGACAGAGGTCAGCGGGATGCACGTCCCCCGCTCGATCAGTCGGTGAAGAAACAGGCTAGGGAATCGTTCCAGCAGATGTAGAAGATGATGAAACCCTATTCCGTCGATGATGAGCAGGATCACCTTCTTGACCGGGCCACTCAATGACGGGTCCATCGCGTCGATCAAAACCCGTGCCCCCTCGACCTGCTCGCCAAATAGCGCGCGGACAAAGCGTGGGATCGCAAGGATCGAGTAGCCGTTGTAATCGGGAATGACCGCCTTTCCGCGCGGCAGGCCAGGAAAAGTAAGGGCGGCTACTCGCTGTTCAATACCGTGTGCCTGGATCATGACCCCCATTATAGAGCCTTGCAGGGTTCGTTAAAGGTAGATTTATAGGCTGATTGATTCTATTGGAAGCATGGAGGCGGTCTAGTCTTTTCCTTCTTTATGATTGGTCAGGAACTGTTTCAGCTCATGAAGTGTGGTAATGTCGCCCTGTTCACCATGACGGTTGAGCCTTATCGGGACCAGCGAGGCACTGCGTGCAGCTTGGGCATCCTCTGGCTGATTGCCCACGTAGTAGCCGCGCGTTGCCCCAAGCACATCCTTTAGACGTTCAAGCAGGTGAGGGGCCGGTTTGGCACAGCGGATTTCCCCTAGGGAGCTTCCCCGACCAATGAAAACGCGGAAGATGCGCTCCAGGCTGAAGTGGTCAACAACACGGTCGACCACCACCTGCGGCGAGTTACTGACGATTCCCAACGGATAGTCTCGCTCCAACTCCTCCAGCGCGGAAACATCCGGAAACAGAGCGATCCTGCCGTCTTTAAGCGCAGCCAGTTTCCCTGTGACGTAGTTTTCCTCACGGATAGCCAGCAATCGGTCGGGATCATCGATATCAAATCTGTCACAGAAAGCCTGAATGTTTTGGCGTAGGTTCACGATGTGCAGCGCCTGGATATTCTCGGCAACCTCAGGGATATTGAACGCACGGAGGGTCGTTGCGAACGCGTGGTTGAGCCAGCTTCCGGTGGCGTGGTTGTCGGAATCGAGGATCACACCGTCCATGTCGAAACCGACGATGAGACTCATTCCTCTACCACTGATCGTTCGATCGCCAGACCTCTCTCTCGCAACCCCTCGATGAACTCCTGGGGAGGAATGCATGATTCCTGGGGAAGAGCGCCCCGCTCCACAATCCGGTCTGAAGCAAGCATGAACGCGATCTGCGCGATGGGAAAACCGGTGGTACGCATCATCGCCGAAAGTCCGGTCCGTTCATCATAGTGATCGACCATCTGGTAGCGCACCACGCAATCTCGATCTTTCTTCTTTCCGCGGGCAGTCACGCGGAGCAAGACAACGTCGGGTTCATCAAACGCGAGGTTCTCCTCAAACAGACGGACGGCCAGCGCGCGGGGGACCACCTCCGTATCGCCGATCGATTGCGGAACCTCGTCGAAGAATCCCAAATCCGCCATCGCTTTGATCTTCTCCAGGTGCCCGCGGTAGCGAATTGTTTTGTAATTGAGATCATGAACTCGACCGAGGAGAGTTTTGGGAAGGGTGGAGCTCCCCCCTGAGGTATGAAACGCCTCCAGTCTGTCGTACGGGGGAATAAACGCCATCTCCTCCCAACCGGTCAACGACGCCACCTCAGCAAGCTTCCCGTTTCGGATAACCGTTGCCGGCTCCATGTACTCGTTCAACAATCCGTGCGGGGAAAAGACAATCTGATAATCGAGCGGCGGGCGCGGTTTTTGCGGAAGCCCGCCCACACGAATCTCGACCGACTCGACCGGCTCAAGGCCGTCCATGGCGCCCACGGCAAGGATATTCACCAGCCCCGGGGCAAGACCACAGTCGGGGATCAACGTGACGCCGGCTTCCTTCGCCTTGGCATCGAGGGCGAATTCGGCCGCCACAATCCGATTGTTGCCCCCCAAATCGCAAAAGTGAACCCCACTCTCCACGGCCGCTTCAGCCAGGGAGAGATTGAAGAAATACGGCACGGCACTGATCGCCACCGCGCGACCGTCCATGATCTCACGCACCGCCCGTGGAGCGCTTACATCAAGGCGTTGAGGAACTGCGCGTCGATCAGAAAGCCAATCTGCTATCTCCTCGGCTCTCCCGCGATTTCTGTCAGCAATGAGGATCTCCTCGACTTCCTTGCGCCTCGCAAGATCGTAGGCGATCGCCCGACCCATCATCCCCGCACCGATCAACAGAACTCTCATCCCGCAACAATCCCTCCCTTTGAATCTTTCATACACCTTGACAAAGCTGGTGTGTTGCGTATTCCCAATCCCAGATTCTACCGTCTCTGGGATTGGGAATAAACCTTGCCGGGGCACGCTTTGAAAGGGGTTGCCTACGTTGCATCTTGCCATGGCATCAAGCCGATAAAATCCGATAGGATCAAGACGAGCGTTTGCCATAAATCGATCGGGTTTGGAAGGAAGTAGGGCCAATGACGGACAGAATCAGCAAACACATTGGGCAAACCCAGCTTGTGATTTGCGCAGGCAATATCACGCGGCAGGCAACCGACGCGATCGTGAACGCGGCTAACTCAAGCCTGCGCGGAGGCGGGGGCGTTGACGGCGCCATCCATCGTGCCGGTGGACCAAGCATCCTCAAGGAATGTCAGGACTACATACGCGCACACGGACACCTTCCGCCCGGAAAGGCCATGTGGACCCACGGCGGCAATCTGTCTGCTCGCTACGTGATTCACACGGTAGGCCCAATCTACAAAAGCGAGGAAGAATCGGCACCGATTCTAAAAAGCGCGTATCTGGAATCCCTGAAAGTCGCCGAGAGGCTGCGGGTGCGTAGCGTTTCCTTTCCCTCAATCAGTACCGGAGCGTACGGTTATCCAGTGGAGGATGCGGCACAGGTGGCCGTTCAAGCAATCTGCGAGCACTTACGCAAAGGCTCGTGCCTGGAACTGGTCCAGATCGTCTGTTTCACCTCCGATGCCTTTGCGACGTTTGAGAAAGCTTTACGGAAAATCAACAAACCAGGATAGGGGCGTGCGCTCGGCGACGAGAATGGAGATCGAGTGCAAGGTGGGGGTAGAATGCCTTTAGTCTGACAGATTCCTCGAACACAGACAGTACCTAGACGGGGGTAACCGTGATCGACGAGAGGAGACGCAGCCGCTACGCACGAATCGCCGATCAGCTGAAGGATCTGATCGAGGGCAAATCGCCGAACCAGCTTGCGGCGATGGCGACGATCTGCGCGGTCCTCCACGCCAAGATGCCGCATCACTTGTGGACCGGATTCTATTTCGTCGCCGGAGAAAGCGAACTTCATGTAGGGCCGTACCAGGGCCCGGTTGCCTGTCAGGTGCTGAAGGACCGAGGGGTGTGTCTGCAGTGCGCTACGACCAAACAACCGGTGATCGTCCCGGATGTGGACCAGTTTCCCGGGCACATCACCTGTGACCCGCGATCGAGAAGTGAGATCGCTCTCCCACTTGTGAGCAACGACGAAGTCGTCGCCGTGCTCGACATCGACTCAAACAAGCTCCATCAGTTCGACGAGGACGACGTTGCCCCGCTTGCCAAGATTCTCGAACTGTTGCAGCCGTACTACTGAGCTCTGGCTGGCTTTTCCTGCCGCGCTCACGCCCTTATCATGTGAACTAGCTCTATCACACGCGCTTGACGAGCTTTCGTATATCTGCTATATTGATGCATTGTGCACTCTGATTCATACAGATTGCCCGTGAAAGGAAGCCAATTATCAAACGACTTCAGCCGATCGAAAGACTCAACCGGAATGCAACTCTTGCAGATCAGGTTTACGAATCTCTTCGGCACGCTATTATCCACGGCCACCTCAGGCCGGGATCTAGGCTGAATCAAACAGACACCGCCCGAGATCTAGACGTCAGTCAGCGTACGCTACGCGAGGCGCTGGCGCGTCTGGTCTCGGAGGGTTTGGTCAGTCGGGAACCCTACAAGGAATTCAGGGTCGTGGGTCTATCCGTGGAGGAGATAGAAGAGATCCTTCACATGCGTATCCTGCTCGAAGGCTGGGCGATGGAGTTGGCCGCCTGTGAAATCAGCCCACACGAGTTGGATCGAATGCGCGAGTTGCTGGCTCAGATGGAAGTCAGCATCAATCCGGAATCCGTAATGACGCTGCAGGGTATCAACAGAGACTTCCACTGGATCGCCATCAATGCCTGCAAGAAAAGATCCCTAATAAAAATGCTTAGGCGCCTATGGGATTTGATGCTTCCGTACTCTCTCGCTGAAGAAGTCTCGGACAACTATATCGAACAGACAAGGAAAACGCAGATTTCCCATCGGCAGCTCGTTGATGCGCTTGGCGCAAAAGATGGCCGTGAAGCGCGAAGGATCCTGATCAGGCACAGTGAAGAAGCGATGGAGCAGGTGCGGGCACAAGTAAAACGGTTGACCAAGGTCAGAGCGAGAGAAAACGGTAGCGTATTCCTACAGCGTCTTCTGCCCATTCGAACCTCCTTGAGAAACAGCGACTTTGAAGGTCTACGGGGCGAAGTTGAGGCCCAGCTGTGAACGCGCAAATAAACGCATTGGCAAGTGGTCATACACTATATTCTGTTAGCTGTAGCTCATAGTGGAACAAGACCCTGCCGGTTGGTACATCAATGGGCGCTATGTAACAACTCAGCATCGCGATCACAACAGCAACGAGTATCAACGTCATCCCACCAATGAGAGACGCGGCTGCTGCTGATTCGCTGACCGGTGTGTTGTCCACTTGACTCCAGAAGCACTTGCCAATATCGAAGATTGTCCCTAGTATTGTTTTGAGGCGACATTCGCCTCCCTGTTGGTGGGAATGCAATGTGCAATCGACGAAAATGTGTTGCTCGGCATCGGGAGGGTAATCAGTCGCATACAAACGTGCACAGCACACGATCAGGAAGGAGGGGGGACAATTGAGAATTAAGATCATCATCCCCAATTCATCTAAGGCATTCTTGGAATCGCAAATAGAGGAACGCCGCAGAGCAGCCAGGCAGGGGGTCGATCTCGATGTAGTCGGCCTCAGTGAGGGGCCGGTCTCCCTCGAAGGTGGTGTGGATGAGGCGTTGATTGGGCCCCCTCTACTAGCAGCAGTGAGACAGGCAGAACGAGAAGGCTACGACGCCATTGTGATAGACGCCGCGACAGATCCGGGGGGCAGAGCCGTGCGAGAGCTTGTCGATGTGCCGGTGACAACCGCCTTGGAATCGGCGCTCCTCTACGCCTTCAGCCTGGGTGACAAGATCTCGGTTGTCACAAGCCTCGAAATCTCTGCGCGACTGATCAAGGATCGGATTCGAACCTACGAATTCCAGGGACGGGTGGCTTCCATTCGGTTTGCCAATGTGCCCGTGTTGGATCTGGAGCACTCGGTGCAAACCGCTGAGGCGATTCTGAAGGAAGCGCGCAAGGCCATTGATGACGATGGTGCCGATGTCATCGTCTTGGGCAATACTGGAATGTCAACGGTGGTAGCAGTTCTGCAAGA
Source organism: uncultured Thermotogae bacterium (assembly GCA_964504085.1). Taxonomy (GTDB): domain Bacteria; phylum Bipolaricaulota; class Bipolaricaulia; order UBA7950; family UBA9294; genus CAZDDA01. The sequence continues at coordinate 8,682 of CAZDDA010000045.1, forward strand.
ACGTCTCGAGGTTCCGGTCGTCGATCCGGCTATCGCCGCCCTAACGCTAGCTGCATCCTTGGTTCAAATGGGCTTATCGCATAGCCGACGGTGCTATCTACCGCCACCCGAGAAGGACGTTCTCGGCAAGCCATTCAAGGACTGGGGATTCTGAGTCTGCGGCCTTGCTGCAGCACAAGCATTCCGAGCCCAGCCACTTCATTCATCTCCGGTCAGGGCACGTGCGTTGAGTCTACGGCTCCGACCGCCATAGCTTGCGGCGGTGTCCTGTAATCCAGATTCCTGTGGGACCTGGATTCAGTTTTCCTCTGTACGGTCATCAAATCCACATTGTGCACTCTCTATAGATCCTGCTAGGTAACTACACTGGTTGACTAGCCTATGGCGGATGCCTCTTCTGAATTGATTTACGCTTCAGGATGTCTTTCCCACATTCAGCCACTGGGCATCGTGCGTAAGACTATTCTTGGCACTTGACAGGTGCTTTCCTGCCTGATATATTAATGCATTGTGCACTTTGGTTCGGGTCTAGAAGGAGGCAGGCCATCAACCAACTTCGGTCAATCGAGAAGCTCAACCGAAGGGCAACGCTTGCGGATCAGGTTTACGACTCTCTTCGTCATGCTGTCATCCACGGCCACCTCAGTCGCGGCTCGAGGCTGAATCAGATAGACCTAGCCAAGAATCTCGACGTCAGTGAGCGTACCGTGCGCGAGGCGCTGGCGCGGCTGGTCTCAGAAGGTTTGGTCAGCCGGGAACCCTACAGAGAATTCAGGGTCGTGGGGCTGTCTGCACAGGAGATTGAGGAAATCTTCCACATGCGAGCCCTGTTGGAAGGCTGGGCAATGGAACTGGCCGCTTTTCAAATCAGCCACGCTGAGTTGGATCGAATGCGCGAATTGCTGCCACAGATGGAGGAAAACACCGGCCCGGAGTCGGTGCTAACCCTGCAAGGCATTAACAGAGAGTTCCATTGGATTGCCATCAATGCCTGCAAAAAGAAATACTTGATTCAAATGCTCACGCGGGTGTGGAATCTGATGCCTCCCCATGCATTTACCGAGGAAGCCACGGAGGGCTTCGTCCAACAAGCACAGAAGGATCAAATCCATCACCTACGGCTTGTGGAAGCCTTGGAAGCCGGCGATGGAAAGCAGGCGCGGGAGACACTTGTTGACCATGTTGCAGAAGGGATGCGAGCGCTCGAGCGGGGGGTGAAGCCGCCGGATCAATCTGGAGAGTAAGGGAAATGCCTCTTGCTGGACAAACTCGCATTTAAAGGAGGTGATAAGACAAGGACTAGTCGTGCGGTAACAAAGCGACAAATGTAGAGACAACAAGGAGGTGCAGCAACTATGAAGCTTACCAAGTGGACTATCTTGGCAGTGGTCGTGTTCGGCTTGGCAATGATCGGCGCAGCAGCTGTCGCTCGTAACGTTTTCACAATGAGTCACACACAGGAATTCGGGACAATCGATCCTGCTCGCGGTACGGACTACACCGAGTCCTATGCCATGCTGAATCTGTACGACGCGTTGGTCTTCCCTGCCTCAACGGGCGAGATCGAGCCCAAGCTGGCCGAGAGCTGGACGGTGAGCTCCGACGGATTGGCGTATACTTTCAACCTTAGAAAGGGTGTGAAGTTCCACGACGGCACGGAACTGACCGCAGAGGACGTCAAATACTCGCTCGACCGGATGTTGGCCCTCAAAGACGGCTATTCGTTTCTGTGGGCGGGTCTCGTTGCCGGGGCGACGGTTGATGCTCCTTATATCGTCACCTTTAAACTGAACAAGGTCTATGCCCCGTTCCTGGCTACGCTCCCGTGGCTGTTCGTCGTGAACAAGGACGCGATCGTCTCTCACGAGCAGGGCGGCGATTGGGGCACGCACTGGCTGGAGGTCGCCACCAATCAGGACGCCGGGTCCGGTCCCTATACACTCAAGGCGTGGGATCGCGGCCGCGAGATCGTCTTCGAGCGTTTCCTCGACTACTGGGAAGGATGGCCGCAAGGGGACAAGCACATCGATGAGGCCCACAGTATCTTCTTGCAGGAGACCGCGACGTGCAAAACGATGCTTCGGCGCGGCGAGCTGACCATGGTCGAGCACTGGCGCACCTACGAGGATTACGTTGAAATGGACGCTATTCCCGGCGTTACGGCGCTCAACTTCCTGTCTCCCGAAGAGCTGTGTTACAAGATCAACACCAAGAAGACGCCGACCGATGACGTCCACGTCCGAAGGGCGTTGGCCTGGGCCTTCGACTACGAGTCCATGATCAACCTGGTGGAACCGGGATCCGGGGCCGCAAGAGGTCCGATCCCTCCTGGAATCCCTGGTCACAACCCCAGGGTCTTCCAATACTACCAGGACTTGGACAAGGCCCGCGAGGAGCTCGCGCAGAGCAAGTATTACCCGGACATTCCAACGATTGTTGTGGTAACCCCACAGGGGCTTGAGGCCCGCCGCAGGGTCGCGGTCCAGTTCAAGGAGACGATGGCGAAACTCGGCGTGAACGTCGAGATCCAAGTAGAGCCGTGGGGCCGAATGACAGACCTGGCGACCACCGCGGAGACCACCCCGAACATCATGATCATCTCGGTCTCCTCAAACTACCCCGATCCCGATACCTACTTCG
>CAZDDA010000046.1:0-11068 GCA_964504085.1 uncultured Thermotogae bacterium
AACATCATGATCATCTCGGTCTCCTCAAACTACCCCGATCCCGATACCTACTTCGCCTTCATGTACCTGTCCGAAGCGGCGGGTACGTGGGGCTCGTGTGAGTGGCTGCTCGATCCGGAGGTAGACCGGCTAATCGAGATGGAGCGGACGACGCTCGATCCAGAGGAGCGAGCGCACATCATGAACGTTCTCCAGCACGTGATCGTGGAGCGCTGCCCCGACATCTTTGTCAACGTTCTGGCGTTGCGCGTTGCCGTCCAAGAGAATCTGAAAGGATTCACCTACAGACCGGTGATGAGCTTCTACTACTACTTCCGCGACTGGTGGTTCGAGTAGTAGACGGCTCACAAGATAGAAATCACGAGGGAGGGGAGTTTTTCTTCCCTCCCTTTTATGCAGCACAATCAATAGAGGCCGAACATGCGGTTTTCTTATTTTCTGCTGCGCCGATTGCTTTACACCATCCTGGTCCTGTTCGGGCTGTCGGTTCTGATTTTCATCATCGCTCGGACGCTTCCCGGTGATCCAGCGCGGTTGGCGCTGGGACCGTTCGCTTCCAAAGAACAGATAGCGAACTTGCGCCACACGATGGGGATGGATAAGCCGTTGCCGCTTCAGTACTGGATGTACATCACAGGGATATTCCGTGGTGATTTCGGTCTCTCGTTTCAGACTCGCCGCAACGTCGCGCTGGACATCGCCCATTACCTTCCAGCAACGGTAGAATTGGTGCTGATGTCGATTGTGTGGGTGCTAATCCTGGGGGTCCCTCTCGGGGTTATGGCGGCACGTTACAAGGATCGTTGGCCGGACAATCTGGTGCGGGTGATCGCGTTTGTTGGTGTGGCCATCCCACCATTTGTTGTGGGTCTGATCTTGCAGCTTGTCTTTTCATATCTTTTAGGCGTCATACCGACCACGGGACGATTGGGGCTGATGACCTCTCCTCCCGTTCGTCACACGGGTCTACTAATCCTCGACAGTCTGATCGACGGGAACTTCAGTGCGCTTGGCGACGCCTTGCTGCACATCATCCTTCCCTCGTTTGCCATTGCCATGACGGGGATCGGGCAGATTGCTCGGCTGACACGGGGAAGCATGAGCGATGTAGCGAGTCAGGATTACATCGAGGCATCGCGCGGATTTGGCATCCCCAATCGAATTGTCGCATTCAAGTACATGCTGAAGCCGGCGTTCATACCGCCCCTTACTATCTTGGGTTTGACGTTCGCTTCGGAGCTAAGCAACGCGTTTCTTGTCGAGACGGTCTTTGCGTGGCCCGGGATGGCCAAGTACGGGATCCGCGCCATCCTGAGGAAGGATTTTAACGCCGTAATGGGCGTTGTACTCATTATCGGTCTAGCTTTTGTCGCCGTGAACCTGATCGTTGATATCCTGGCCGGGTATGTCGATCCGCGTATCCGGAAACGTCAGGAGGAGGAATAGTGCCATCCTGCCAACAGCAAACTGCACGGACCGAAGAGACGCGCTGGGCAGCGTTCAAGGATCGCCTAGGCCGAGGATGGTACAAGTTCAGACGCAATCGCATCTCACTTGTCGGTGGGGCGATGGTGCTTCTGTTCGTATTCCTGGCGAGTTTTGCCCGCTATGTAACGCCGTATCCTCACCATGCTGGAGCCTATACGGATTTCATCAACGCGTTCCAGCCGCCGAGCACGGCCCATTGGTTCGGGACGGACTCACTGGGTGCCGATGTGCTCACGCGGATCATCTTCGGTTCTCAGATCTCTTTCATGTTGGCCGGGGTTGTCCTGGGCATCAGCGTGCCGTTCGGGGTGTTCCTCGGCCTTCTTTCCGGATACATCGGAGGAAAGACTGAAACGGTGATCATGCGAATTACCGACATTTTCCTGGCTCTGCCTGCTCTTGTCATGGCTTTGGCCATCTGCGCCGCGTTCACTCCGAGCATTGACAAAGCAATGCTCGCGGTCGCTTCCATCTGGTGGACGTGGCACTGCCGCTTGGTGAACGGAATCACCCGTTCTATCAAGACCGAGGAATATGTTCAGGCGAGCCGAGTGCTGGGGGCCAGTCACCTGCGGATCATCTTCAAGGACATCCTCCCCAATTGCGCCTCGCCGATCATAGTCAAAATCACGCTGGATGCTGGGTTCGTGATCCTGGTCGGAGCGGGCTTAAGTTTCCTGGGACTGGGCGCTCAACCTCCTGCGGAGGATCTGGGAACGATGATCTCGATCGGATCCAAGTACCTGCCAGAGAGATGGTGGATGACGGTATTTCCTAGTCTTGCAATTTTCTTCATCATCTTGGGATTTAACCTGTTAGGGGACGGACTGCGAGACGCACTGGCGGTGGAAGAAGGGGTGTAGTCGATGTTGGAAGGGAAAGCCATATTGGACATCCGAGAGCTGCACGTGTGGTTCCGGGTGTACGAGGGGCTCTCGAAGGTGCTGAACGGGGTGAGTCTGTACATTCAGGAGGGAGAACGTGTGGGACTAGTGGGAGAGACAGGATGTGGGAAGACTGTAGCAATGAAAACAGCGATGGGTATCCTGAAATCACCTCCAGCCCAATTCCCTCAGGGTGAAGTGTTACTGGCCGGTCGCGATGTGCTGACGATGACCCCTTCGGAGATCCTCAAAATGAAGGGCAGAACAATCTCTATGATCTTCCAGGATCCGCTGAGCTCTCTCAACCCTGTGTTCACTGTGGGGCAGCAGATGTTCGACGTGGTCCGCTACGGTCGGCGCCGGACCTCTAGCAACGGTCGGCTGACGAAGGGGAAGCTGAGAGAAACCGCAGTAGAAGCACTGACGTCTGTGCGGCTGCCAGACCCTGAGCGCATTCTAAAGCTCTATCCCCTCGAACTCTCCGGGGGGATGCGTCAGCGTGCGCTGATCGCAATGGCCCTTGTCAACAGGCCGAGGCTGCTAGTGGCAGATGAACCGGGAACGGCGTTGGATGTTACCATTCAGGCCCAAATACTCTCTCTGTTGAAGGCCTTGGTGAACGAGGCGGGCATTGCGGTTCTGTTGATCACTCATGATTTGGGGGTCGTTCGTGAGACAGCGGAAAGGGTCTACATCATGTATGCCGGACAGATTGCCGGCGAGGGCCCCGCTGCAGAGATCTTTGATGACCCCAAGCACCCCTATACCCAGGGTTTGCTTTCTTCCGTGCCCCGCCTTACCGGAGAAGTCTTGGCCGAAGGAATTCCCGGCACCGTCCCCGACTATACCGAAGCACCGTCCGGGTGTCGTTTCCATCCCAGATGCCCTCACACAACGGATCAGTGTGTGAAGCAGAAGCCGCCTATGGTGAAAGTGTCGGCAAAACGGCATGTAGCCTGCTACTTATACTCGGGAGGCGCGGATGAGTAAGCCCATTCTGCAGGTCGAGAATCTAGTGAAGTACTTCCCCGTTCGTTCGGGACTCCTTCACAAGGTCGTCGGCCAAGTCAGAGCGGTAGACGACGTCTCTTTCGATGTTCAGGAAGGCGAGATCTTCGGATTGGTAGGTGAGTCGGGATCGGGGAAATCCACGGTGGCGAAGACCATCGTTCAACTTTACGGACTGACAAGGGGGACGGTCTATTTCAAAGGTAAGAACATGTCAGCCATGACAAAACAAACGGCCAAGTGGTTCCGGCGCGAAGTCCAAATGGTCTTCCAAGATCCCAAGTCCTCGCTGAATCCTCGACGAAGCATCGCCAGCACCCTGGAGGACCCGCTCATCATATACGGAATAGGCGAATCAAGAATGAAACGTGAGAGGATCATCCGCACGTTGCTGGGCCAAGTGGAGATGTCCAGTCGCTACATGTACAAGTACCCGTCTGCACTCAGCGGAGGGCAGCGACAGCGCATTGCCATTGCACGTGCCTTGGCGGTAAATCCCTCCTTCCTGGCGTTGGATGAACCGACGTCAGCATTGGACGTATCCGTTCAGGCGAAGCTGATCCATCTTTTCCTAAAACTAAAAGAAGAATTGGCTCTATCCTATCTCTTCATTACGCACAATCTGAGCCTCGTCCGGACGATTGCTGCTAGGGCGGCGGTGATGTACCTCGGCAAGATCTATGAACTGGGCCCCACCGAGTTGCTTTTTCGTCATCCGATCCACCCCTATACCAAGACCCTGATTGCGGCTGCTCCGGTTGTAACCAAGAAGGAGGAACGCGTTAAACCGCAGGAGATGAGCAAGGAAGGTGAGATCCCCAGCCCGGTGAATCCACCAAGGGGCTGTGCCTTCCATCCACGATGCTCCGTCGCACAATCTAGGTGTTCCGAGGCGCTGCCTTCCCCGGTCGAAATCGAGGCCGGACATTTCGTTTGGTGTCATCAGGCTCAAGACTTCGCGGCGTCGGAGAGCATCAAAGCAGAGACTACAGGCTCGATCGGGAGGTGAGGGCAGGCGCAAATGCACGAGCGATCCTCCGTGTGAATCCGATCGCGCAGAATAAAACCACACGTGAAACTAAGGAGGACGATATGGTAAAGATCCAGACAGATAAAGAGATTCAGGATTTTGTACGGGGTTGTACCTTCATGGGAACCGGAGGAGGCGGTGATCCCCAGGTTGGAATTGCCTGGTTGAAAGCGGCTCGGGACGAGGGCATTGAGATTGCATGGGTCGCTCACACGGAGATCCCGGATGAAGCGTGGACGGTCTGCCCATTCCTCATGGGGTCGATCGCTCCGTTGTCGGAAGAAGCGAAACGGCGGATGCGACATTTGGGACTGACCAAAGAAGCCTACAAGAGCATCCAAGCGGAATCAGTGCGCTTGTTGGAACAGCATATGAACGTGAAGATCGGTGCGATCGTTGCGATCGAATTGGGCGGATCCAATACACCGGGAGCGATCGTTGCGGCAGCGAGACTCGGCATCCCTGTTGTCGATGGAGACTACACGGGCCGGGCGATCCCGGAAATCCCTCAGACGACCCCCTACTTAAATGATCTCCCCCTATGGCCCATCTCCAGCGTGGATAGCTACGGCAACCTGTGCGTGATTAAGGAGAGCGTAGGCTACGAAATGGCTGAACGAATCGGAAAGTTCCTCGCGGCCGCTTCATTTGGCTTGGCGGCTCAAGCAGGTTTTCTGTTCAAGGGACGCGACATGAAGCGGGCAGTCATTCCAGGAACTCTGTCGAATTGCCTGAAGATCGGACGCACTATTCGAGAATCGAGGGACGCTGGAGGCGACCCGGTCAAAGACATCGTGGGTAACCTCAACGGCTGGCTGCTCTTTGAAGGGGAGGTCTCCAAGAAGGAATGGGAAGACAAGGAGGGGTATTACTGGGGGACTCACACCTTCACCGGCAGAGAGAAGTTCAAGAAAGCGGAATTGAAGATCTGGTTCAAGAACGAGAATCATGTCTCTTGGCTGAATGGAAAGCCTTACGTAACGAGCCCCGACATGCTGATCGTTGTGGACCGCAAAACCGGTGAACCCTACGCCAACTCGGCGATTGCAGAAGGGCAGCATGTTGCCGTAATCGGGCTGCCTGCGATCGACCAATTCCGTTCGCCGAAGGGAATTGACATCCTGGGACCAAAGCATTTCGGATACGACATCGAGTACACCCCCATCGAGCAACTGATGGGCTAAGACAGCTAGACAGGATCATTCACCGGATTAGGAGGACAGGTCATGCCCACACAGTACGATCTGGAGTTGGGGAAAGCCGGATTCATCATCACTCACGACATGTGCCGGATCCAAAAAGGAGAATCCGTTCTCATCACGGTGGACTCTGCCATGCATTTCCAACCGGTTGAGGAGGTCGCCCAGGCTGCCGAAGCCGCCGGAGGAAAGGTCATGGTGGCGTGGCACTCCACGCCGTTTGGTTACGGAAAAGTCGCCGATCCTCAACTTCCGAAATCGCTCAAAGCAGCGATCCCGAAAGCGGATGTGTGGATCGAGTTCAACAATCAGTGGCTTCTGTATTCGACACCGTGGATCGAAGCGATGTCGAACGGCCGAACACGGTATCTCTTCCTCGGGGGGCTGGATCCGGATCGCGTGGTGCGCTGTATCGCCCGCCTGGACATGGATTTGCAGGAGAAGTTCCAGAACAAGGTGGTCGAACTTACGCACCAAGCATCCAAGATGAGGGTCACTGCGCCGGCTGGAACGGACGTTGCCTTTGAGAATGTCCACGAGCGGCCCATCACCAATGAACTGCGGGCCGATACACCGGGACCTCACTTCCTGGTCGGACAAATCGGGTGGGCACCACGCGAGGAGACGATCAACGGGACGATTGTTTTCGACGGCTCGTTCTCCGGAGGCGGCGAGGCCGATCTCGGGATTCTCACCGAGCCAATCCGCCTGGCAGTGGAAAAGGGACGGATCGTTGATATCAAGGGAGGAGAACAGGCCAAGCAGATGGACGCTTGGCTGAAGAAACTGGGTGACCCTGGCATGTATAACCTCGCCCATATCTGCTACGGGTTCAATCCCGGTGCCATTCTGACCGGGCTGTGCACCGAAGATGAACGGGTGTGGGGATCCACGGAATGGGGCAACGGCTATCAGGGCCCGATGTTTGAGGGAAACCTTCCCGGGGCGGTCTCTCATGCTGACGGAATCTGCTTGAATTCATCCGTCTGGCTAGATGAGACGCTGATGGTTGACGAGGGGAAAGTGGTCCACCCGGAACTGGTGGACTTCGCGAAGGTGATGGGCAAGTAAATGGACCCGCGGGGTGTATGCCAAGCGATCGACAATGGAGAGCCAATGGCAAGCGGGATGGATCGTTGTAGGCGGAAAACCGGGAGAGCGACGCTCCTTGGCCAACCTTTGCTCGATCACGGGGAGGAGGAACAGAAACGGTGAAGATCAAGGTGGTATTGGGAAGTTCTTCAAAGGAGTTGGCATCTAGTCAACTGACCAACCGGCAGAGGGGCTTGGCATCGGATACAAGGATTACCATCGTTGCCCCGGAGAATTGCCCTCCGTCGACGGAAAGCGAGCAGGATGAGCTAATCGCCGCATCCGCAATCTTCTCCGAAGTGTTGCAAGCAAAGGAGGAGGGCTACGATGCCGTCACCATCGACTGCACTCTGGAGCCAGGACTGAATGCGGCGAGAAAGGCGAGCCAAATTCCGGTTGTAGGAGCAGGAGAGGCGGCGCTCTGCCTTTCGTTACTGTTCGGTGAGCGCTTTTCCGTCATCATGCCCACCCCCACAAGCATTGGTTCAATGGTAGCCAAGATCCGACAGATGGGCCTGTGGGGGCGCGTAGCGTCGATCCGAGCGATCAACCTGCATGTGCTCGATCTCGATGATCACGATCGCACGCTAAACGAGGTCTACGATGAGGCGCGCCGAGCCGTTGACGTGGACGGAGCAGAGGTCATTGTTCTTGGCTGTACCGTGATGGGCCCCATCGCCGACGCGCTCGCCGAACGACTTGGTGTACCGGTCATCGAGCCGGGGACCGCCGCTCTGAAGCTTGCAGAGGCCTTCGCCGCACCCGCCTGGAGCGGCGCTCTCCTGCTTGGGAAGAAAGACAATCATCCAAGGAGCGTGAAGTGATTCAAGAATTGGAACTCGAATTGGCCGTTTCGGCACACAAGACTGTCAACGATATTCTGGATGTCAAGCCCGGGGAGACTTTGCTCATCACCATCGATTCTGCGGCCGATTTTCGATTGGCTGCAGCGATGGCGAGGGCGGGGGAGTGTGCCGGCGCCAAGACAATGATCGCCTACCACTCCACTGCGCCGGCGTACGGCAAAGCAGGTGAGTGGCGGCTCCCCGATTCCCTCAGCGGTGCGATCGAGCGCACCGATGTGTGGATCGAACTGAACGAAGTGTGGTTGTACTGCAACACGGCTTGGGAAAAGGCCATGGCCAAGGGAAATAAAACGCGTTACTTCCACCTCGGCAAGATGGACCCGGATTCGATCTGGCGGTGCCTCGGCGCTCTCAATCTGGACGCGCTCGGAGAGTTCATGACCGCGGTGGCCGGCATGACCCAAGATGCCAACGAGATGCGGATCACCAATCCCGCAGGTACGAACGTCTCGTTCAGAAACGCCGGCCGCCCCGTAACCAACGAAAGCGGAGACGCCTCGACCCCGGGTGTGCACTTCATGCTCGGCCAGATCGGCTGGGCACCGCTGGAAGAATCCATCCAAGGAGAGATCGTCTTCGACGGGTCGTTCCACGGCGGAGGAGCCATGGATCTTGGCATTCTGCGTAGCCCGATCAAGTGCATCGTTGAAAGAGGGAAGATTGTAGATATCGCCGGCAATGAGGAGGCCCAACGGGTCTCAGAATGGCTTGCCGGCCTCAACGACGAACGGATGTACAACCTGGTTCACACGTGCTACGGTTTCAATCCCGGCGCCAAGCTGACCGGAAAATGCACGGAAGACGAGCGGATCTGGGGGTGCACTCAATGGGGCTTCGGCTATCAGGCTGCGGTCTTCGAGGGCGCTTTGGGAGACGCCGTTTCGCATGGCGATGGGGTCTGCTTGAACTCCTCAGTCTGGCTGGACGGCACGCAGATCCTCGATGAGGGAAGAGTCATCGAACCCAAGCTGGCGCAACTGGCCAGGAAGTTGGGCAAGTAAGGAAGCAAGCACCGGGCAAAGCCGAGCCGACCCGGCCACCGTGAAGATCCGCCTAAGGAGGTAAGCATGGAGTTCATGCTTGGGACGGAACCGCGCCGGGAGTACTACGCGTTTGAGGTCGCAGCCGCAGCGCACAAGATGTTGGCCGAAGTGATGCTGGTGAAGCCGGACGAAACGGTGGTGATCACAGCGGACACCCAAAGCGATTGGCGGGTCGTGGAGGCGACCGCACAAGCGGCCCTCACCCTGAGAGCTCATCCGACGGTCCTCTGGTACGAAACGCGACCCCACGCTCAGATGGCACCCTATCCCCCTGTCGCGGCTGCCGTGCAGGCAGCCGATGTGTGGGTCGAATACGCCGTGCAGTACATACTCTATACGGACGCCCGGCGTACGGCCTGTAGGAACGGATGCCGCTACGCGGCCTTCGGCGGACAGGTCGTGTGGCTGCCCCAAGAAAGCTCAGTAGAGGGTCCGATTGTCGGTGATGGCATGATCTGGCCGCCGGATGACATCGGCATCGTCCGTGAACCGGTGACGCTGCAGGTCGAGGCTGGCTGTATCACCTCGATCGAGGGAGGAACGGAAGCAAGAATTCTCCAAGGCTGGCTCGATTCCCTCGATGACTCCACCATAACGCGTATTGCACACATGAACTACGGATTCAACCCGGGAGTAACGCGTTTCACCGGGCGGGTTGCGGAAGACGAGCGGGTTTTCGGTGTATTCGACTTCGGCTTCGGAGGCTGGATGGATCGCCCGGCCGCCTCGCACTTCGATGTCGTAATCACGGCCCCAACGATTGTCGCCGACGGCGTGAAGATCGAGCGGGACGGAAAGTTCGTGCATCCGGATCTCATTGAATCCTGCCAACAGATGAAGGTGGCAGGCTACTGATCCTCGGACGCCTGAGCCTTTACAGTGTTGCTCCAGCCTCGATGGGGAAAAGGGGCTGGAGAAAGCGTACGGACACAAGCGGGCGTCTTCTTTCTCTTTGCCGCGGATCAGTACGCCGCGACCCACTGGCATTCCAAGCTTCAGTAGGCTTTGCTTTGCCAATGCCTCCGAGATACGCGCTGTAGAAGGAGCCCCGGTCGGCAATCGGATCACAGCGCACCGGTGAAGAGCGGGAATAGGACCAGGCTGACCCTGTACTGAGTCTGCCGTCTGGTTTGCGTGCTGATCCCCGCTAATGGAGAATTGAGCGCCTCGGCCAGGTTGTGTGTCGGATAGGTGCCGCGCCCACAGGGAAGGGAGCTGGCAGCAAGGGAGGAGCGTTATCAACGTATCGCAAGACGATAACTTAAGCCGACTCCGAGAAACGTACTCGGCGAAGTTCGCCCCCGTTGACGAGGTTTTTGCCAACATTCACCGTGGGGATCGTATCTTCGTTGGGACAGGTTGTGGAAAGCCTCAGTATCTCGTCGACGAAATGGTCCGTTACGTAGAGGGACACCCCAAGGCTCTCTTCGACGCGGAGGTCCTCCACGTGTGGACCCTCGGGGTCGCCCCCTATCTACGAGACCAGTTCAAGCGCAACTTCCGCCATACCTCCTTTTTTATCAGCGGAGGCAGCCGCGAGGCGATCAACCAAGGACAGGCCGACTACACCGCGATCTATCTGTCCCAGGTCCCGGATCTCTTCTACAGAGGGATCATCCCGATCGATGTGGCCCTGGTTCAGACCTCTGCGCCCGACCGCTACGGCTTCATGAGCCTGGGAATCAGCGTAGACATCGTGCGGGCAGCGATAGACTGCGCAAAGCTCGTCATCTGCCAGGTGAACGCCAACATGCCGCGGACGCCCGGCGACAGCTTTGTTCACATCGACAGTGTGGATTTCATCGTCCCTCACGATGAGCCTCTCATGGAGTACGAGGCAGAGGCCGCAGACGAAATCGCCAAACAGATCGGCAAGTATGTGGGCCGTCTCATCGAGGATGGAGACACGATTCAGGTCGGCTACGGCAGGATCCCCAACGCCATTCTTTCCAATCTGGGGACAAAGAAACACCTCGGTGTCCACACCGAGTTGCTGAGCGACGGGATCGTTGAGTTGATGAAACAGGGTGTCATTGACAACAGCGAAAAAAATATTGACCGGAACAAGAGCGTGGCCGCCTTCTGCATGGGAAAACGCGCCACGTACGACTACTTGAGCGATAACCCTGCGATCGAGTTCAAACCGGTGCAGTACACCAACAATCCCGCCATCATTGCACAGATCAATGGAATGACCGCCATCAACACCGCGCTACAAATCGATCTAACCGGCCAGGCCACTGCGGAATCGCTGGGCAAGCTTTTCTACAGCGGGATCGGTGGCCAGGCCGATTTCATGCGAGGAGCGATCCTCGCTCCCGAGGGGAAAGCGATCCTCGTCATCCAATCCACGGCCAAGAACGGTGAGGTCTCTCGCATCGTGCCCTACCTCAGCGAGGGGGCGGGGGTGACACTGACGCGGGGGGACGTTCACTACGTCGTGACCGAGTACGGAATC
>CAZDDA010000047.1:0-11043 GCA_964504085.1 uncultured Thermotogae bacterium
ACTTGATGGCTATATCCGACAGATTGATGTAGGATTGATTCTCGTCTTCGGGACTCTGGGACGATTTGATGTGCGAAAAGGCAAGCCACTCGGCGTTTACACTCTCTTCGCGAAGGAGACTGAGCGATGTTGCGTATTTTGCCGTTTGTACCCAAAGGACTTTGGCGCTGCCTTCATCCCTTGTTTTGTAGCCATGGGGAGTGCTCGCCACGATGTGATAGCTGTCGCCGGGTCCGAGGGAGTGCACCTCCTCACCGATCGCTAGTTTGACAAACCCTTCCAGGATGTAACCGAACTCTTCTCCCTCGTGTGATGTGGGGGGATTGTGATAACCGGGGGACATCTCGCCAATGAGTACCTCAAACTGTCGGCCGGGGAAGCCTCCACTTAGAAAGCGGTATTTGATCGATGTGTCCGATAAGTTGATGTACGCCTGGTTGTCTCCTTTGGTGATCTCGGGCGCTCTCGGATCTGCAAGAAACGCCATTCCCGGACCGTCAGAAAGCACGAGCAAGTCAGGCAGTGAAACGTTTAGTGCTTGGCAGATGGCGCGCAAGGAGGGGATCGAAAACGATGACAATCCTCGTTCAATCTGTGAGAGAAAGCTTACTGAGAGCTCACATTGTCTTGAAAGGTCCTTGAGGGTTAAGCCTTTCCGTTGACGCAAGGTTCGGATTCGGCTGCCAAGCTCGGGAAACCTTTCGTTTGCCATGTAGTCACCATAACGAAGACGGTGAAAGAAGTCAAGTATTTGTGAAATTCGTTTCATGCTGAGTGAACATGGCAAGTCTATATTGTGTAATTCCTGCGGTAAACGTGTACTCAAGGACTTTCGCTGTGGTATACTAACAGGCAACTCTGCAGGCGGATTCGGAACGACTTGGGAGGGGCGTCAACGGTAACACGTCACTCGAAAAAGGGAATCTCGCACCTGAAGGTTTTCTACTATGGGCCTACCCGCGCTACCTTCCAGTTTGGCTCAGCAGTTGCCGCACTTTTTGCTGCTGGTCACGTTTTCTACGGTAGCTACCGCGTTGTTTTCCTCACCTCCCTCCTTCCGTACGTCCTGGCGTTCTTCTTGCTGGCCTCTTATCCCAAGGAATTGGACGGTGAGATTACTGCAACTGAAGGCAGTTGGAAGTGGAAATTGAAAAAACGCTTGGCCTCAGCCGGTGGGGATTTCCTTTACATGCTTCGAGAACCACGGCTGTTGCAAGGACTGTTCAATAGCGGGAGTTACGATGCAGTGTTCAAGTCGACCAAGGGCTAACTTCAGCTGATCATGCAGTCCCAGATTCTGGCTCTGCCGATTCTTCTCTCCTTCAACGAAGATCAACGCGTGGCGATTGCTATTGGGACTCTTTACTTTCTCATCTATGTGCCGACAAGTTTCGCTGCCAGGAACCCGCCGGTTGTGTGTAGCGATGAGCAGGCTTCTTGGTCTCTACAGCGAATCTCACCTATCTTGTAGGTGCAGCTTTCCTTGTTGGCGCATAGGCTCGCTACATGGATTGGGATCTACTCAGTCGCCATTGCAGCGTTCCTTGAATTCCATTTGTTGCAGAACGTTCGTTGGCCGATGATCGTTGGCTACCTCTTAGACATCATTTCCCATCGGACGATGGCGACAGGTCTCTCTGTGGAAGCCCGATTTCGCGCCTTGTGGATGGCTGGATTGGCGCCACTGATTTGTCTTCTAGCCGACTTGTTGGGGATGGGGGGGGCCTAATAACCGTTGCCCTTGCGGCAGCGGCCATTTTTTCACTCCTCCAGGTGCGCGATTAGAAGCCCACACCAGAGGAAATCCTTTGGAAAGCTGGGGACAATCGTTGAAACTCTGTGTTGGTATTTGTGTAGATAGGGACGTAGAATCGCTCGAAGGAGGAGATGGTGAAGCGTTTCATTCCACTCATCGCCTTGTTGATTGGTCTCTTTGTTACCGGGGCGACCCACGCCAAATCAGACCTCGTTGTCATTGATATTGGCCTGCAGCCCGAGAGTCCCGTTGCTGGTGAGACCGTAACGATTGCAGCAACAATAAGAAATGTAGGGGCTCACGGCGCTGACAGGGCGTTTTATGTTCGATTTACCGTGGACAGCATGCAGGTCGAGACCCCAACGGTCCCGTTTGGACTTCATGCTGGTCACTCCAAAACCGTTTCAGCCACCTGGCGTGCTGAAGCGGGCGCCCACGCGATCGTGGTAGAGGTCGATCAACCGTTCGACAACATCGATGAATCGAACGAGGGGAACAACTCCCTCGTTGCTACACTCGCCATTCCGGTGAGTTCTACTCCAGCAACTCGTTACTCTACTCTCAAGGTGGCTGTGGCACGGTTCGATGACCGAAGCGGTTCCGGATTCATTAATGTCAGCGAAGGGATAGCCGACGCATTGGTGGAGAGATTGGTGGAGAGAGGTGTGCGGGTTTTGGAGCGAAGTGAACTCGAGGCAGTCATGCAAGAACGCAGCCTTAATCCTTTTCTGACCCAGGATCTTGCCGCTGCCGGACAGAACCTTGGCGCGGATCTACTAGTTGTTGGCTCTGTCAATAAGGTAAACGTGCAGCAGTCCTCGCTGAGTCTTGGACTGTTTAGTATCAGTAGCGCCTCAGTAGAAATGGGGATCTCGGCTCGATTGGTGAACGTGTACACAACGGAGATCGAGAAAGTCGTCTCGGCCAAAGGGGAAGAGGAGGGAACAACGGGGTTCTCGATTGGCATCGGAGAGATCCTTTCCCTGTACCCGTTGGACGCCAACGACGTGTGCTTGGGTGGATTGCGCGCGACGATGTCCCGCTATTCCATTGGTGAGACCATCCACATAGGATACCGAAATCCGGGCACAGCGGCTTGGTACACAGTTGAGATTGATACTATTGGAGGGCAGTTTGTCAAGTGGCTCGATTGGCAGTACGTTACCCCTGGCGATTGTGGAAAGTGGTTGTGGGATCAGCGCGACATGTGGAACGCACAGATGAGTCCCGGGATGTACATCGCCAAGCTGTGGGATGGTGATGCCTATATCGCCACGGTGAGTTTTCAGATTAAGCTAGGAAGCGGACTGACTCTTCCTCCGATTGAAGAAATCACTGTGGGGACTTCTCAGTTTGCTGATACGATTGTTGGCAAAGCTGCCGATAGCGCACTCAATCAACTCGTCTCTGAACTGCTTCGTGGGATGGAAGAGGTCGCCCCGCGGATAACGATTACAGAGGGCGCACGATCCTCTGAAGAGCCGCTCTCGCTGTCGATGGAAGGACAGATAGCGCGGATCCTTCTCGACGGACGCGTCGTGATCAATCTAGGTACCTCTTCAGGAGTGAGCAAAGGAGATTTTTTCCAGACGCTCGACACAAGGGATCTTATCATCGACCCTGCGACTGGGGTGATCCTCACCTACGACATTCTTGGTGTAAAAGGGGAGATCGTCATTGTTGAAGTGCGTGATCGAATTGCCTATGGTATAAAAACGACCGATTTCGTTCCGCTTGTCGGTGATGTGGTCCGTCTGTCCCCTCCCTAGAGGCTTTGCGGTCTAGCCGGAATCGGATAGACTTGTTTGGCAATGCATATTCAAGAGTACATATCGAGGATCTATTCGCTAACGAAGGGACTGCCGGTGGGTAGTTTTCTCGTAGGGGATGCTGAGATTCTCTGCTTCAACCCTCAATACTCCCTGCCCTTTGCTGATCGCGATCAACCGGAGGGAAGCCCTGGCGAGATTCATTTTTCATTGACGCCGGTGTCGTTTTTCACTCATGAGGCGGGTTGGTCCGACTGATGGGTCCCCTGTTCGGTACGGATGGTGTGAGGGGGAGAGCGAACCAGGATCTCTCTCCCGAGCTGACCCTGTCTCTCGCTCGGGCCGTCTCGCGTACCCTTGTCTCCCACGGGGGCCGAATCATTATTGGAAGAGATACACGGGTAAGCGGTTCGATGCTCGAAGGTGCTCTGGCTTCTGGGTTTGCTGCGTGCGGGTGTGACGTTCTCCTTGCTGGAGTGATCCCCACCCCAGCGATCTCCTTTCTCATCAAGGACGAGCGTGCCGATTTGGGTGCGGTGATCTCTGCATCGCACAATCCGCCTGAGGACAACGGGATCAAATTCTTCGATTACCGGGGCATGAAGCTTTCCGTAGAGAATGAGGCGGCAGTCGAGGAAGCTCTTGATGACCCTCCTCATTTCGCAGAGGCAATAGGAAGGATCGTTTCGTCGGAGGCTGCAGCGACTCGCTACGCGGCCTTTCTTACTGGAGCGATTGAGATAGAGGAGGTTGACCTTGCTGGGTGCACGATTGTGGTTGATTGTGCATACGGTGCAACCGGAGCCATTGCTCCACGTGTCTTGCGCCACTTCAATGCTACAGTGATTGAGCTTCACACTTCCCCCAACGGCGAACGGATCAATCAGGGCTGCGGCTCCACGCATCTCACCCCGCTTCGCGAAGCAGTGTTGGAACACCATGCCGACTTAGGGGTTGCCTTTGATGGCGATGGCGATCGGGTTCTCCTTGTTTCTTCCTCGGGGGAGACGATCGATGGTGATCGAATGATGGGGATTGCAGCACTCCACATGAAACGGAAAGGGACTCTTGTTCCACCCCTGGTCGTGGCGACAGTAATGAGCAATCTTGGCCTCGAACAAGTGTTGGAGCAGGAGGCAGTCAAGATGGTGCGTACCCCTGTTGGCGATCGAAACGTAGCCCAAGCCATGATCGCTCACCAGGCGAAGATTGGGGGTGAACAGTCTGGCCATATTATTCTCTCTGATCACAGCTCTACTGGTGATGGAATTCTGACCACCGTGAAGCTGTTGGAAATCTCTCACGAGCGTGGAGTTGATCTACTCACTCTGGCAGAAGAGATTCCGCTCTACCCGCAGGTGCTACGCAACGTCAGTGCAAGCAACCCAGCAGCGCTTCTGGAGAGTACGCCCATCCAAAAGGCTATCGAAGAGGAGGGGTGTCGCTTGGGACAGGCAGGACGAATCGTTGTCCGGCCGTCTGGAACTCAGCCACTCATTCGGGTAATGGTTGAGGGAGGGGAAGAAGCCCTGTGCGAGCAATGCTGTGCCAGGATCGTAGAAGCGATTGAGGAGCATCGATAGGACAGGCCCTGCTGCAACGAGGCGACGAAATACGGCCAACACGCGAAAACGAGTCTGTACTGCTCCAAACGTGTCGTGGAATGTTAGGCAGTTTTGGTCTGCGCCAACTACGCCCCTTCTAGCCAGAAGAATCGTCGAATGGATGCGTCAAAACCGGTTGACGCGCAGCACGGGTTTGATCAAGGCGAAATACGGGTGCGCGCTGTGGGGCGTCGTGTAGTAGCTGGGGGTTTTCCTTTGCCTCGGCAGCGATCTGCTCCATTGCCTCAATGAATCGGTCCAGTGTTTTTTTCCCCTCGCACTCGGTCGGCTCAATCATGAGGGCTTCGGGGACGATCAGAGGGAAGTAGATCGTCGGAGGGTGGAAGCCGTAGTCGATCAAGCGCTTGGCGATATCGAGTGCGCTGATTCCTTCTGCAACCCCCTTCGCGGAGAGGACGAATTCGTGTTTGCACAGGCGATCGCAAGGCAGGCAATAGGTCTTCTTGAGGCGTTCCTGAACGTAATTGGCATTCATGACGGCATTTTCACTTACCTCGCGCAATCCAGTATCTCCGAGGTGGAGCAGGTAGCTATACGCTTTGAGAATCACTCCGAAGTTCCCGTAGAAGGAATGGATGCTGCCGATCGAGTGGGGACAGTTCCAATCCAAGCGGTAGCCTGCGTCGTCCTGAACAACCCGCGGTACCGGCAGGAACTCAACCAGCTGCTCTGCTACTGCGACAGGTCCTGCACCAGGACCGCCACCACCGTGTGGGGTGGAGAGGGTCTTGTGGAGGTTGAAATGGAAGATATCTGCCCCCATGTCTCCCGGGCGCGCCCGGCCGAGAAAAGCATTGAGATTTGCCCCATCGAAGTAGCACAGTCCTCCAACAGCATGCACCTTCTCGGTGATCTCGAGGATCTGCTCCTCGAAGATCCCCAGAGTATTGGGAACGGTGAGCATGATTGCCGCGACGGTTTCATCAAGAGCCTCCTCAAGTGCGCCGAGATTGACCGTCCCGTCTTCCCGGGAAGGGATCTCGGTAACAGAGAAGCCGGCAAGTGCTGCGGAAGCTGGATTGGTGCCGTGCGCCGAATCTGGCAGGAGGATTCGGCAGCGTTTGTCTTCACCTCTATCTGCGAAGTAGCGCTTCACGAGGAACATTCCCGTTAGCTCGCCGTGCGCTCCGGCTGCTGGCTGCAGGGTGACGTCAGCCAGTCCGGCGATCCGGCTCAATAGCGTTGACATCTCGAAAAGCAGTCTGAGAGAACCTTGAACAAGCTTTCCATCAGCCAGCGGATGTGCTTGGGTGAAGCCGGGGAGACGGGCCAGATCTTCATTGATCTTGGGGTTGTACTTCATGGTGCAGCTCCCAAGCGGGTAAAAACCGTCATCTACTCCGTAGTTCAGCTTAGAAAGATGAGTGTAATGGCGAACGATTTCCGGCTCGCTGAGACAGGGAATCCGTGGTGCTTTTCGTCGCAGCAGGGAGGCAGGGAGCAGCTTCTGTGCCCCATCGGTGGGGACGTCCGGTGTCGGAAATAGGCCGCCGGCTCTTTGAGGACATTTACGGTCGAAAATACTACTCAAGTTGGATCTCTCCTAGTTGCTTCACCATGTGATCAAGTTCCTCTTTTGTTCGTTTCTCGGTCACTGCGAATCGAAGAGCATCGGCCACGCCCAGGCTCGCTAGTTGGGTGGGGTTATCGACCAGGAATCCTTTTTCTTGCAGGCCCGCTCGGAGTTGTTGTGGGTCGGTGGGGACCTGAACGGTGAACTCGTTGAAAAAGGGGGCCTGGAATGCAAGTCTGTAACCGGAAAGAGAGGTAATCTGCTGCGCCAGGTAGTGGGCCTTTTCCAGATTCAACCGGGCCACTTCCTGCAGCCCGTTTGCTCCGAGGCTGGCAAGGTATACGGTTGCGGCAAGGGCGCACAGAGCCGAATTGGTACAGATATTGGATGTTGCCCGCTCTCGTCGAATGTGTTGTTCGCGAGTCTGAGCGGCCATTGTGTAGCCAATCTTCCCTTTCGTATCAACCGTTTGTCCGGCGATTCGGCCAGGCATCTGGCGCAGGTAACGTTTGCGGGTGGCAAAAAGACCGAGCAGAGGACCGCCAAAGGAGGGTGAGAGCCCGAGCGGCTGACCCTCGGAAACAACGACATCCGCGCCGAATTGGCCGGGAGGAGCAAGTAGTCCCAGCGAAATTGGGTTTGTCACTACAATCAGTAGGGCTTTACCCAGTGCATCTTTCAGTCCCTCTAATTCCTCAATCACCCCGAAGGCATTCGGACTTTGGATAACGAGACTTGAAAGTTCATCCGGGATTTTCGCCGTGTCGCAACGACCCTCCGTTGTGGCACGCAACTCAACCACTTCGATTCCGGACGCCCAGCAATACGTGTCCACGACATTGCGATAATGGGAGAATAGTGGCTGGGCGACTGCGACACGCTTGTTGCCCACGATCCGTTCTGCCATCAGCACCCCTTCGGCCAGGGCGGTCGCGCCGTCGTACATCGAGGCATTGGCCACCTCCATTGCCGTTAGCTCGCATACGAGCGTTTGGAACTCAAACATCGCTGTGAGCGTCCCCTGGCTTACCTCCGGCTGATATGGGGTGTATGCAGTGTAGAATTCAGAACGCGACGTAATATGAGAAACGACACTCGGAATGTAATGATCGTAAATCCCACCTCCGAGAAACGAGATGCTTCCATGCCAATCGTTGTTTGAGCGAACGAATTCTTCCAGGGCGCGAGCTACTTCCATCTCGGTTCGGGCAGGAAGACTGAGCGGCTGGAAGCGGTCTTTTACCCGTTGAGGAATATCGGTGAATAGCTGCTCCAACGAACCAAGACCAACCGTCGCAAGCATCTCGCGGCGATCGGCGTCGGTATTTGCGATGTAACGCATCGTAAGGCTATTTTTCAGTGAGATGGCGTTCGTAGTCGGTCGCGTCGAGAAGGGTCTCTACCTCGGACGGATCGCTTGCTTCGAGGAGGACGAGCCATCCAGCACCGTGGGGATCTTGGTTGATCAACTCTGGTGAGGATTCAAGTTTCGGGTTCACGTCGAGCACCTTTCCGCTCACCGGGGCAAAGACGTCGCTCACTGCCTTCACTGATTCCACCGTGGCCAGACTCTCTCCCTTGTTGACCGTGGTTCCTGGAGTGGGAAGCTCGACGAAGACGATGTCCCCCAACTCGCCTTGTGCATATTCGGTAATCCCTACCTTTGCCTGGTTTGCTTCCAAGGCCACCCACTCATGGTTTTGGGTATAGTGCAACTGCGCCGGATACGCCATGGCTCCTCCTGTCATGTAGATCGAGAATTCAGGGGGATTATACGGGGGCTTGCTTTTCGCGTCCAAGTCGCACCACGTTTTGCTAAAAGGGCGGTCCTTCTTCATGGGTCAAGGGGTAGAAGCTGGCGTAGGCCTTGTGGAAGTTGACGGTGATTTTCCCTAGTGGGCCATTGCGCTGTTTCGCGATGATGAAATCCGCCTCACTCCCTGCTCCCTGTCCTCCTTGGCTGACGTCGGCGGGCTCATCGTAGTAGTCCTTGCGATAGATGAAGGCGACAACATCGGCGTCCTGTTCGATCGCTCCACTTTCACGCAGATCTGCGAGCTGGGGACGCTTTGATTCTCGGCGCTCCACGGCCCGATTGAGTTGTGAGACTGCAATCACCGGGATGTTGAGTTCGCGGGCAAGTTTCTTCAGAGAGCGAGATATGTAGGCGATCTCTTGCTCGCGCACGTCGGTGCGGATCGATCCCTCGATCAGCTGGAGGTAGTCCACGATGAGCATGTCCAAACCGTATTGGGCAGCCATCCGCCGTGCCTTAGCCCGGATTTCCAGGATAGAAGCACCGGGGGTATCATCGATGATAATCGTGGCCTTCTGAAATTTGCTTGCAGCGTTGGCGATGTTTCGCCACTTGGTTGGAGGTACGTAGCCCCCGCGTAGTCGATGTAGGCTGACTTGTGCTTCCCCGCACAGAAGCCGCTCGAGGAGATGCTCCTTGGTCATTTCCAGGGAGAAAATCCCCACGGTTGCCTTCTCGTGGATGGCTGCGTGCCGCGCTAGGGTGAGCGCAAAGCTCGTCTTGCCAGTTCCTGGTCGGCCAGCGAGGATGATCAGATCGGAGCGTTGTAACCCCGAGGTCATTTCATCTAATTTTGGAAATCCTGTAGAAAATCCCGTAATCGTATGTCTCTCTGGATCCCGGTGCAATTCCTCCAATGCATCGATGTGTTCGTAGAGGAACTGGTTGACAAGAAAGTAAGCACCTGCGGAGTCCCGGCGGGATATATCGAAGATGAGCGATTCCGCTTTGTCGAGTACTTCGTCCGTGTCGCGGACTTCATCGTAACCCAGCTCAGCGATCCGTCCGCCGGCCTCAATCAACGCGCGGAGTGTAGCTTTCTTGCGCACGATATCAGCGTAATATTCTAGACTGGTCGTGGTTGTGACCCGATCGAGAAGCTCGTTGAGATAGACTCGTCCGCCTGCCTTGTCCATTTCTTCTTTCTCCTCGAGGCGGTTGGCAACAGCTACGATGTCCGCAGGCTCTCCCCGGTCAAACAGGTCGCGAATGGTACGGAAGATGACGCGGTGTGCCTGGCGATAGAAGTATTCTGGCTTCAGCATCTCAAGCAAAACAGGGATAGTCCCCTCCGGCTCAAGAATCCCAGAACCCAGGATGACTTGTTCTGCTTCGATGTTCTTTGGAAGGTCACGAAGGGTGATCCTGTCTGTTTGTACGGGCTGTTTCTCGCTCATCTTCTCTGGCCTCTGGGTGACATTATAGGAGGCGCTTCAGGACAGGACAAATGGGTCAATCTCCTCCCTGATACCGATCTTAGCTTGTATTTCCCGGATTGAAGCGCCAATCACGGTTTGCTATACTTCCGTTTTACAGAGCGCATGATCGGGAGGGTGATGTGGAAGTCCTTACGATGAAGGAACTACTAGAGACCGGTGTTCATTTCGGTCACAGAACGAGAAAGTGGAACCCCAAGATGACCCGATACATTTTCACCGAGCGGAAGGGGATTCATATTATCGATCTTGAACAGACTGTGGAGATGTTCAAGAAGGCCTATTACACCGTTCGGGATCGAATTGCCGAAGGCGGCGAGATCCTTTTTGTTGGCACGAAGAAGCAGGTCCAGGCGACGATTGCTGAGGAGGCAAGTCGCTGTGGAGCTCATTATGTGAATCGGCGATGGCTCGGTGGAACTCTAACGAATTTTGCCACCATTAAGAAGAGCATTGTGCGGATGAAAGATCTGGAGAGAATGGTTGAGGACGGCTCTATCGAACACATACCCAACAAGGAAGCTACTCGTCTTCGCCGTGAGATGGCCAAATTGCAGGGGAATTTGGAGGGACTTAGACATTTGGAAAGGCTGCCTGACTTGCTTTACGTCATCGATCCGAGTCTTGAGATGAACCCTATACGCGAGGCGAACATCCTCAAGATTCCCGTTATTGCTATTGTGGATACAAACTGTGATCCCGATCCGATCGACTTTCCCATCCCGGGCAACGATGACGCCATCAAAGCCACCAAGCTCATTACCTCTCGCATCGCCGATGCGGTTCTGGAGGGCCGTGAGGGCCGACAGGAGGAAAGAGAGGAACAGGCAAGTGTGGTGGAAGAAGGGGAACCGGTCGAAGAAGAGGCTCCTGCTGGTGAAGAGGCGATAGAGGTAGAAGAAACCGTGACGCAAGAAGGCCGACAGGACGCTGAAATCGACGCTGAGGAAGCAGTAGAAACCGCATAAAGCGCGTACTTCAAAGAGGACTAATGGATACCATCACAAGTGAAGACGTCAAGAAACTGCGTGCCGAGACTGGCGTTGGGATCATGGATTGCAAGGCTGCCCTCACCAAGGCGAACGGTGACGCGGAGAAGGCAAAGCAGATCCTGCGCGAGGAGGGCAA
>CAZDDA010000048.1:0-6761 GCA_964504085.1 uncultured Thermotogae bacterium
CCGTCCAGGCCACCTGGACCTTATCGTCATCATCTGCCAGCACGATCGTCGCGATGGGGGAGGGGCGGCTCTCCGTGCCGGTAGTATTGTCGTAGTAGGTGTAGACATACTTGTAGGTCCCCGCCAGGATGGATCCGGAGGCCTCCGTGAGGACCGGCTCGACGGTAGGGGCCTCTATCCCGCAGTCGTAGACCCTCCCAGCGCTGTCAATGACCTGTATAGCATCTTCGCCGTTGTGCGCGAATGCACGGCCAGTGAAGGTTGTAAAATGCCACTGATCGTCTGCCGAGGTCGTCAGGCCGCTCTGTATACTCAGGAATTTCTGAGCGTTCGCATTCCGCTTCCACATCTCGCCGTTACAGGCGGCAATCTCCATTGCCGACCCGCTGACCGGATAGTAGCGGTACAGCCCCCAAGCGGGATTGTCGCCGCTGATCGGCGTTGAGTTCTGCTTCGTGTAGCCAGGCCGCGGGCTCAGGACCATACTGTCGTTCAACGTCGCGTTGACGCAGTAGGAACTTTCGTTTTCATCTATAAGGTGGGCTGGCTTCGAGGTATTCAGTCCTCCCAGGCAGAAACCCCTATGGCCCGGACTGTCGTAGAAATTCAGCAGAACATAATCAGTAGGCTGATCCGTTGTATCCACCTGGGCGTAGGTACTCCCTATACACACAAGATAAACGAGTACTATCAGTAGCCTTTTCATCAGTTTTCCTTGTGGACGCAGAACCAATTCCAGTGCTGGTCGGCTATGACATTAAGGTTTCCACCGCTACCCTGATACACGGCTACCCTTATATAGTCACCCGCCGAAAGCTCAATGTCTGTCGCACCGGTCACACCAATCGTTGTCGTCACATTCGCCTGACACTTCCATTTATCGAGATAGGTGTAGGCAGTCGCATTCTTGTAGAGCCGTAGGTATATGTACTCATTCGCTACCCAAGCATTCGATACGAAGTGGACCTGCGCCTTTACCGAATATATGCCATCCCTCTCCGCAGTGAACCTCCCCGTTGAGGTGCTATACTCGCCCTGTGTGTCATACTCCTCAGTTGTAAAGACGACAGTCGTTTCCGTTGCATCAGGGATAGCCTGCACCGTATCACGATATGCCCTACTCGCGCTCTGCAAGCTCGTATCTATTGCCCCATCCGAGTATGCGATAAGGCCATCCACGGCGCCGGGGGAAAGGATTACATCACCATACCCATTCCAAAGATGAAAGTTGCCATCGCCGTATGTTTGACTGCTGAAGCCCGCCTCTGCGTACATTCCTGTCTCGGAGTCCTCTGCTGTTTCTTCCCCCCCGTAAATACGCAGTCTCCTGTCAACACCACTCCCGGCGTCCCAACAACTCTCGAACAAATATACGGGTATATTCCCGTCACCGATGATACTGCAATACTGCGGTGAACTTCCCCGAACATCGAAAATCCCTACCCCATTGTTGCAAGTGAAGATAAGCCATTCGCCCTGGTCCTGGTCCAGCATGTAGAAGCGGCCCTGCCTATCATATCCACGCACAATGAAGTCCATTATTGTTCCGAGATTGCCCGTTGTCGTCGGCTCGAAAAATACCTCATGGAGATCGAGTCCAGTTATACTAAGAATATCCTCCGTGTAGGTTTCGGAGATCTTCGCCGCGTTTTCCCCAAGCAGATAGGCGTCCGTGGTCTTTATCGTCCCATCCGTTTCAAGTTCTCCGCTTCCAAGGTCAACATGACCTGCGGGGAAGAGAATCACGTTGTCGAGCCATCCACTTATTTCTGTATGCTCTGATGCGTTGAAGTGGTAATACTGGTCAGCTCCATCACCTCCCTGCTTCCCCGCGAACTGATTATGATAGGGCGTGTGAGTAGGAGTCTGTGTCGGTGTGCTCACAGGCGTGTCCGTGGGCGTGGGGGTGATGGTTGGGGTCGGCGTCCTGGTGGGTGGAAAAGTTATTGTAGGAGTCTGAGTGGGATGCGTATGGAGGTTCGTCGGGCCTCCCTCCGTGAGCTCGAACCACTTCTCACCCGAAAACTGCATACGATTGAAGCGAGTATTCAGTATTTCTTGTACTCGCCTATCGTACTCTCCTATGGGGAAATCCGACGCAAGCGCTGCGCCGGTTATCCCTGCGAAAAGCAGAAACGCTATCGCCTTTTTGAACCTAGAGTACATGGGTCACTCACAAACGGTCCTATTTTGATTCCAAGTACCGACTTAGCCTCGCCCGTCAGCCACACAGCCTCTTCCCATGCTGCCTTCGCCTTCTTCATATCCTGGCCACCAGGCATCTTGTAGCATCTGAAGGCTATGAGGGGCGCCATGGCATCTTCGATCGCGGGATCCTTGGCCTCTGAGTTATCGCTCGTGAACGGCACAGGTCGCTCGATGTAGAGTATTTCTATGCCGTTGGAGATCGTCTCAAGCGCGGCCGGGCGCAGTATAAGCATCCACCCGGAAGATCCTGTAGAGGCAGTGGGGCCACGCCCAATGAGGGTGTAATACTGAGGTTCCTGGCTGGTTATTGAACAATTCGCGAATTCGCGGTCAAGCCAGGTTTTCGAGCGTTTCTCAAGGACGATCGGCTCAAGACCTGATGTCGGATCTCCGTAGCGCACAAGCTTGGGAATAAGAATGTCATTCGGTAAATCAATGTATTCGTCCACATCTTCTTTTGAGTTGATGGTCTGCTTACGCTGGTAATTGAACGGCTGAATCATCTTCACGGCCTGGCGGTGCGCCCAGTCCATGAGTCGGTTGAGGTCTGCCGGAGTCCAGAAGTTCGGGGAATCTTCCGCGAGGCGCATGCGGACGGCTTCGCGTATGGTCTGTCTGCTCATGGTCAACTCCCGGGGAAGGGGCCAGCCCCTCGGAAGAGGGGCCAATGGCCCGTATTCCTCCTTTGACTATTAATAGTCGCCGTAGTCGACCCAGCTTATGGTGACTGTACCTGTGACCGTCATGGTCCCGCCATCGTGGTCCGCATCGTCCCATATGAAATTCAGGAACAGATCCTTTGCGGTACCGGTTCCGTCAAACGGGTCTATGGGATACAGTGCAGCGAGGGTCATGCAGTCTGCCGGGCCAGTGCTTGCCACGAGCTGCGCAATGGTCGTCTTTGCCGACAGGTCGGCCTCGGTTGAGGTAAGGTCCGCATCGTTTCCCGCGGTTGCCGTCCCTATGGACACATCTCCGTCAGCGGTCGCGCTCAGGTTGCCTGCGACTGTCACGTCTATATCGGCAATCACCCCGAGGACCAGTATTGCTCCTTCAGGAAAGTCATAGAGCTTCTGACCACCGTAGAGGATCACCCCGGCTTCGTCAGTCAAAGTCACTGGCGTTGCCGCGAGAGTCAGTACAGTGCGGTGAAACGCACCGTTACCGACCTCCGACACAGTGACGTTCGTGCCCGCGAGGGCCCCGACACCATCGGCTGTGGTAAGGGTTCCATCCACACCAACGTCATTCAGGCCTGAGATATCCTTGGAGGCATCTACCACCAGGGCCTTACTCGCCGTGACCGTTCCCGGCGTTACTCCATCCAGGACGTCAGCCTCCGCCAATGACACCGCCGCTGTCGATTGCACGACATAGGACGCCGCTGCTCCGGGATCGGCTATATTCACCTGCGTAGCCTGCCCCATGGCGTTGGCGTTCACCGTTACGGCCGTGTCTCCCGTCTGATCCGTGCAAGCTAGAGTCAGCTTGCCCTTGGATGCAGTAGAGGGAAACACGTCCATGCTGCCGGCCGTTCCTGAGGCCCCCGCATCGATGGCCGTAATAACGGCCGATGCGCATCCTGTAATGGCGTCTATGTAGCCGATTCCGTCAACGTACAGGTCCTTGTACTCGTAACTCGAGGAGCCCAGATCGTAGCTGTTGTCTGTATCAGGTATCAGATCACCCGATATATCCAGATCCTCGAACGTGCAGTCCACGAGTTTGTACCGCTTTAATTGGCCACCCCACTCGACGGGCAGCTTTGCCATCGTACTCACGCTCCAAATGGCGATAAGAATCGTCGCCAGGATGGAGTAGAAAAGTATTCGCCTTTTCATTCTTCATTCCTCCTGTTTAAAGAGTCCCTACCCGGGGAGCACACGGCCCCCCGGGTAAAGACACTCCGTTCAAGAGATCAGACTAGATCTCTTCTCCGCCGACACAGGTGCGTAGACGTATTCTGAACTTCTTGAATAAATCTGACGCTGCCCCGTCCTTCCACAGCTTGAAATTGACCTTGTTCAAGGTTGTGGAGTCTTCGAGGGCCTGCATGGCGAGCTGCGCCGTATCGGCGTAATCCTCGGCCAGCCAGGGGGCGCCCACGACAGCGACCTTTGTGAAATCGCTGAAGGTGACATCCCCTGTGGCCGCGTCGGGCGTGATCTCGTAGATATACTCGTTCTCGGCGCCCTCCGTGCCGATGGTGTGCTTCTTCGAGGCTGAGTAACTCATGGCCTTTCTCCTCTCTTATTTTAGGTTATTGTCTATGAGGTTTCGACGGGGTCGGGCGATGCGCAGTCAAATACCTGGACTGCCCAGTCAATGGAGTTGAACTGCGCTTTCTTGAATGCGCAGATCATCTCGCCCCAACATGCCCACTGTCGTCCGCGGTCCACCAAACCCTCCCACCAGCGCACAGCGTTGTCGTGCTTGGCGATGAGTACGGCTGAGGTGCCGCAGAGAAGGTTTCTCGAGCAGGTAACAGCCGGTGTGGCGCCGTTGTCCTCTCTTAGAAGATTCTCCTCCTCATGGACAATGAGGCCGTCCCAGTAGAAGGATGCGCCGCTGAACAGGGGGTTCTTACTGCCCCGCCAGGATGCATCCTTCAGGACCGACTGGATGACATCGTCTTCTTTCAGGTGCCAGTATGCTGCCGGCTCCATGAAGACGACGTAGGTAGGCTTCCCATCCACGATGACCTTTGGGATCTTCGTGTAGTCGGTGTACAGCTGGTCGGCCATCCAGGCCCTGTACTTCATGAGCTTCAGGGTCTGGCTCGTAGGAAGGTCGGTCGCCGTCAGGTTGTCCGTTCCGGGTATCCCGGTCGTACCGCTGACCGTCTGGCCCCCGACGAGGTAACGCCTGTTCGTGCTTGCGGCAAGCGGCGTCTGGGAGAAGACGGGACTCATGGCGGTATTGCCCTGCGCATGGTCGAAAATGTCTTCCCACCACCAGAGCGCGAAATCCTGTCCGAGCGATTCCTTTCCTTCCTCTCTGAGGTCGAAGAGGTACTTCAGTTCTTCCAGCCTACCCTGCGAGGCGATACCGCTTGCCATCGTGTTCAGGGTCACCTGGTCGGTGTGGTAGTCAACGTCGTCCTCGTGTCCTGCGCGAGGCACGTTACCTATCCTTCTTGTCCCCTTACGGGCCTTTTTCATCTGGAAGATGTATGTGTCACCCTTCGTCTTCGTCAGCTTGTTACTGATCCTGAACACAGCGTTCTTGCTGGTCCCGATCAGTCCCGGCTTCGGAAAGTTCCGAATGACCTCATTCATCACCTCGGCCTCGTAGACGCGCCTCTGCGCGGCTGAGGGTCCTGTGAGTAAGTGTGCAGTCATTTCTCTTATTCCTCCTTGTTCGACAGTTAGTGTTTCCAGTCAGTCTTTTTGGGGTCGGCGACTGACCTCACCGTGAACAAAGCTGGAATAAGAGGGGGCGAGCCTCTAAGGTCGGCTTTGATTCAACCCATTTTGACAACGCCTTCCTTGACCCCTCATATATCCCTGAGGGGATAGGGTAAACCCCGGATTCCTCGCTCCGGGGGAGCGCTATTCGTCTATTTCCATCGAAAGAGCTCCCGACATATTGGAGATCCTTCGTCTTATTTCTCTTCTTTCACTTTCTGACATCTTCTGGTAATCGGAAGTCTTTATGTTCTCAAGATCCAGCGATTCTATGCCGGAAGGTGCACCTCCTCCGCGGCCGCCGGCACCTGCACCGGTCCTCTCACCACCGGCGCCTCCCTTCAGCCTGTTGGCCGTATTCCTCATCGCTTCTTCTGCGCCCTGCTTTTTCGCTTCGGCCAATGCCTCAGCTGTTGGTGAGGTCGAACCGTACCTCTTGTAGAACTCTATCCGCTTATCGACGGGCATCAGTTCCTCCACGTATGTCTTCAGGTCAGGATCTTCCTCAAGATACTTTTGTGCTTCCTTCTTCTGCTGCAGGTAGTCGGGATCTACTTTCACCAGCTCCCGCTCGACCGCCCCAAGCTTGATGTCTTCGAATGATTTCCTTGCTGTATGGGATACACCATCTATCCTCTCGTTTATCCCCTCCGTGACGTTCCTCATGAAATTGTTGATCATCCCGATAGTGGGGGGGTCGTTCTCCGTTCTCGGCCTCTTTTCGATTTTTCCTGTTGTGGGATCCTCATACTCGATGTATCCGTAGGGTGCCTCGCTCTGACCTTTCCCTGCTGCCTTTTCTCCCTGAGCCGCCTTTATTATTCCAAGCTCTTTCTCGATGGCCTGGCGCTTCTCCTTCTCGGTCTTCATATCGTTATAAAGACCCTTGGCCCGGGCCGCAGCCTCTGCGGCCTGCCTCTGTAAATCCTCTATAGTCGGCTCACCGCCGCCCTCACCGCCTTCTCCTTCGCCCCCGTCGCCTTCTCCCTCGCCGCCTTCGCCAGAGCCTTGCTGGCCGCCTTCACCGCCTTCACCGCCCTGATTGCCGCCCTGGCCTTCTCCACCTTCATTACCCTGAGAGCCCTGCCCTTCGCCTTCTCCACCTTCGCCTCCCTGGCCCTCGCCTCCCTCATTGCCGCCTTCGCC